>CAMWWJ010000053.1 GCA_947177925.1 uncultured Lachnospiraceae bacterium | reverse complement strand
CGAGATTCGCCTTAGTCTCGTGGGCGCGGAGATGTGGATACGAGACAGCACACATACTATAAGTGCCGTAAAGGATTTACGGCACTTATTTGTGTTTATTTGGATGTTCATTCAGAAGTATGTTTGTGAATGAGAAGTTTTTAATGAGAAAAGCGGAGTGATTTTAATGAGCAAGAGAGAAAAGGGATATATTATTTTTTTATGGACATTTCTACTGCTTTCCGTGAGCAGCTTTTTTTGTGCTTTTTACTTTTATTTTTATAAAAACATACCAAATACCTATAAGCTTCCGGTAAGCAAGGAAGAAACACTGCATTTTTCCCTGCCTGTGTCGGCGGAGGTATATAAGGATTCCGTAGAAGTAATGGGAACCGGAAATGTAATAAAGACTGCACCTTCCGACCAGATTATACTAAAGGCGGACAAAATGGAATCCTATCAGGTAAATTTGAAGCTTTTTGGAACCATACCTCTTAAGACAATCGATCTGCAGGTTGTGAATGACATGGAGGTTTATCCGGTAGGGAAGCCCATAGGGATTTATGTAAAGACCCATGGGGTGCTGGTCATCGGCATAGGTGATGTGAAAAGTCAGAATGGTGCGGTATATTCCCCTTCAAAAAATATTTTGAAGGAGGGGGACTATATTCTGGCAGTGGGAAATAGCAAGGTCAAAGGGAAAAAAGATTTAATTAAAAAAGTGAAAGAGTGTGACGGAGAAGATTTGATTATTACGTTGAGCAGGGAATCTGAAGAGCTTAAGGTGAGAGTAAAGCCCGTTTTAGACCAGACCGGAGAATATAAAATCGGTCTCTGGGTCAGGGACAGCGCCCAGGGAATCGGAACCCTTACCTTTGTGGATGAGGAAGGAAGATTCGGTGCATTGGGACATGGAATCAACGATGTGGATGTAAATGAGCTGATGGAAATGGAAAAGGGCGGCGTGTATCTGGCGGATATCGTATCCATAAAAAAAGGAGAAGAGGGGAAGCCGGGAGAGCTTACCGGTGTCATAGATTATGGGGAAGAAAATAAATTAGGAGAGATTTATAAGAACACAAATGTGGGAATATACGGCAATTTGTTGGAAAAAGAGAGGGAATTTCTGTCGCAAAATCCAATTCCCATAGGTCTGAAACAGGAAATTCATAAAGGAGCCGCCTCCATTTTGTGTCAGATTGACGGAGAAAGTAAACTTTATGATGTGCAAATAACCGAAATTAACTTCGATAACGACAACAATAATCGGGGAATTGTTCTAAAAATTACGGACGAAAATCTGATAAATTTAACAGGGGGAATTGTTCAGGGCATGAGCGGAGCCCCCATAATTCAAGACGGTAAGCTGATTGGTGCAGTGACCCATGTGTTTGTGAGAGATGCCAAAAAGGGATATGGGGTGTTTATCGAAAATATGGTTTTGGTGCGATAATTAGCACTTGAATTAAAAATCGCCATTTTGTTATAATCCATGACAGAGAATGGAGGAGAAAAAAATGGAACAATTAAATGTTATGACTACTAAGGACAATGAAAGAATGTTTAAGATACTTACAGACCTGCTGCATCAGGATAAAGAATTTCAGATTATGATTACCGTACCGTCCGCATCCAAGGAAGGAAAGCTCCTTGTTTCCGAAGGAGCTAAAGAGCCGAAAAAGGAAAGGGACTTAGAAAAGGATGTGACTGACATGATACATGAAATCGGCGTGCCAGCCCACATTAAAGGCTATCAGTATTTGAGAGAAGCCATTATGATGTCGGTGGAGGATATTGAAATGCTCAATTCCATCACAAAGATATTATACCCTACCATTGCAAAACGTTTTTCCACTACTCCAAGCCGGGTGGAACGGGCTATCCGTCATGCAATTGAAGTGGCATGGAGCAGGGGGAAAATGGAGACGCTGGAGTCTCTTTTCGGATATACGATCAACACCGGAAAAGGAAAGCCTACCAATTCGGAATTTATTGCATTGATTGCGGATAAAATTCGCCTTCTATACCGTGATTAGTAAAAATAGTGCTTTTAAAATCCATTGAATTGTAGTATAATTTTTCCATAGACATCGGGGAATAGGGACTATATACGAATTGGAGGATTAAGGAATGAAAAAAATACTATTTGTTGCTTCTGAAGGTGTTCCATTTATAAAAACAGGAGGACTGGCAGATGTTGTTGGTTCTCTGCCAAAGTGTATTGATAGAAAGTATTTTGACGTAAGGGTAATCCTGCCCAAATACACTTGTATCAGTCAGGAAATGAAGGACTTGATGAAATACAGGACTCATTATTATCTGGATTTTCACTGGAGACAGGAATATGTGGGAGTACTGGAAGCGAATATAGATGGTATCAAATACTATTTTATCGATAACGAGTCATTATTCAGCGGTTTCAAAATATACAGCGATAATGTACTGGAGGAAATTGAAAAGTTTTCCTTTTTCTGCAAGGCAGTACTTTCCACTCTGCCTCTTATTGATTTCAGACCGGATGTGATTCATTGCCATGACTGGCAGACCGGACTGATTCCTGTTTATTTAAAAGAAAGATTCCACGGCGGCGAGTTCTTCAGAGGGATTAAATCTGTCATGACCATACATAACCTGAAGTTTCAGGGAAAATGGGATGTGAAGACCGTAAAGGAGATTACCGGGCTTCCGGATTATTTCTTTACACCGGACAAGTTGGAGGCCTATAAGGATGCCAATTTATTAAAGGGCGGTATCGTATATGCGGATGCCATTACGACCGTTTCCGATACGTATGCGGAGGAGATTAAGACCGCATTTTACGGGGAAGGGTTAAACGGTCTGCTGACTGCAAGGAGCAATGCGCTTCGGGGAATTGTAAACGGAATTGATTACGATGAGTTCAATCCGGAAACGGATAAATATATAAGCTTCCCATACAACAAGGTAAACTTCCGGAAGGAAAAGATTCGAAATAAACGTGCCCTTCAGGAAGAGCTTGGCCTGGAGCAGGATGACAAGAAGTTCATGATAGGTATCGTTTCCCGTCTCACAGACCAGAAGGGATTTGATCTGATTGCCTATATCATGGATGAACTTTGTCAGGAGGATGTACAGATTGTGGTGCTTGGAACAGGAGAAGAGCGGTATGAGAATATGTTCCGCCATTTCGACTGGAAATACAGCAATAAAGTATCCGCAAGCATTTATTACTCAGAGGCATTATCCCACAAGATTTATGCTTCCTGTGATGCGTTTTTGATGCCTTCCCTGTTTGAGCCCTGTGGGCTGAGCCAGTTAATGGCGCTGCGTTACGGTACGATTCCAATTGTGAGGGAAACAGGTGGATTAAAGGATACGGTGGAGCCTTACAATGAATATGAATGTACCGGTACGGGCTTTAGCTTCCGCAATTATAATGCGCATGAAATGCTGGCTACCATCCGCTATGCCAAGTATGTATTTTACCAAAGAAAAAGAGAATGGAACAAAATGGTGGACAGAGGCATGGCAGCAGATTTCTCATGGCATGTATCTGCCAGAAAGTATCAGGAAATGTATGACTGGTTAATTGGATAATTTTAAAAGAAACAGAAAGAGGCATAAGGTTTATGCTTCTTTCTTTATGATATATAACAATATAACAGTTCAGCCCGCCAGGGAAGGGGAGTGGATTTGGAAGACGTGAAGCCGGCAGCCCATATAGTAGTCTGTCGGGCACGCTTTCGCTCTGCAAAGACGCAGCGGTACTAACGCACCAAAGTACGGTGCGTAAGGACCGGCGCCTTTGCCAAGGCCTGTCAGACTACTATATGGGCTGCCGGCTTCACGTCTTCCAAATCCACTCTCCTTCCCTGGCGGGCTGAGTATATCACTATGATAAAGAATAGAAAGAGGATTATTATGGCTTTTGATGGAATTACGATTTCCTGTCTGGTGGAGGAAATGAAAGAAAAAATATTAAACGGCAGGATTTACAAGATTGCCCAGCCGGAAAAGGATGAGTTGCTTCTTACCATAAAGTGCAAAAAATCAAGAGAGGAAGCAGGAGGGGAACGGGAAGCATTACAACATCGGCTCCTTCTTAGCGCAGACCCCTCCCTGCCCCTTGCTTATTTTACAAAGGACAATAAGAAAAGCCCCATGACTGCCCCGAATTTCTGCATGCTTTTAAGAAAGCATATTCAAAACGGCAGAATCGTGTCGATTACCCAGCCGGGCTTGGAGCGGATCATCAACATAGAAATCGAACATTTAAATGAGCTGGGCGATTTATGCAGAAAACAGTTGATTGTAGAGCTGATGGGAAAGCACAGCAATATTATCTTCTGCAATGAAGAAGGCATGATCATGGACAGCATCAAGCACATATCGGGAATGGTCAGCAGTGTCAGAGAGGTGCTTCCGGGCAGGGAGTATTTTGTTCCCCAGACAGAAAAAAAGGAAGATCCGTTAAGGGAAGATTTGTCAAAAGAACATTTCTTAAGTCTGATTCAGGAAAAGAGCATGCCCCTGTATAAAAGCATATATAGTCATTTTACGGGAATTTCCCCCATTGCCGCCCAGGAAATCTGTTATCTGGCAGAGGTGGATTCGGATAAGCCTTCCGGTGCTGTGGGGCAGCAGGAGGCCGATAGATTAGCAGAGGCTTATTTTGCTTATATCAAACAGGTGAAAGAGAAAACCTACCAGCCTTTTATCGTATATGAGAAAAAGGAACCAAAGGAATACAGTGTGCTTCCCCTTACTATTTATAACAGTTTGGAAAGGGAAGAATTTCAAAGCCTTTCAGAGCTGTTGGAGCATTACTATGCGGCCAAAAGCACAGTAACCAGAATCCGGCAGAAGTCGGTGGATATCCGAAAGGTAGTCCAGACTGCGCTGGAGCGGAATATAAAAAAATACGACCTGCAATGCAGGCAGTTGAAGGATACGGAAAAAAGGGAGACCTATAAGGTTTATGGGGAGCTTCTGCATACTTACGGATACCAGGCAGAGCCTATGGCAAAATCCGTCAGGGTGGAAAATTACTATACTGGAGAAATGCTCAACATTCCTTTGGATCCGGATTTGACAGCTTTGGAAAATGCAAAAAAGTACTTTCAAAAGTATAATAAGCTGAAAAGAACCTATGAGGCATTGACGGAGTTTACGAAGGAGACAAAAGAAGAAATAGAGCATTTGGAAACCGTCATGACCGCATTGGATATTGCCGTCTTAGAGGAGGATCTGGCGCAAATAAAAGAGGAGCTTATAGAAAGTGGATATATCCGCAGGAAGGGCGGAGGTAAAAAAACAAAGCTCACAAGCAGGCCCTATCATTTTATAAGTAAGGATGGCTTTCATATGTATGTAGGGAAAAATAATTATCAGAATGAGGAGCTGACTTTTAAGTTGGCAGAAGGCAACGATTGGTGGTTCCATGCAAAAGGCATACCCGGCTCCCATGTAATCGTAAAATCGGGAGGGAAGGAAATCGCGGACTCCACCTTTGAAGAAGCAGGAAGGCTGGCCGCCCACTTTTCCAAAGCAAGGGGACAGGATAAAGTGGAAATCGACTATGTGGAAAAGAAGCAGGTAAAAAAGCCGGCAGGAGGAAAACCGGGCTTTGTAGTGTATTATACCAATTATTCTTTGATGATCGATTCGGATATTTCGGATATTAAGGAAGTGAAAGAATAAAAAGCAGCAGCGTCCTTTAGATGAGGGAAACGGTCACACCTTGACGATTTTGCTTCCATTAGCTATAATAAACATAAGTATGCCGCAATAGGAGAAAAGGTAGCTTAAATCAGATGAAATGTAACACAGTTACGAAAGAGGTACGGACATGATTAAAAGTATGACGGGATTCGGCCGTTGTGAAATGACGGAAGGCAGCCGCAAGTTTACGGTAGAAATAAAGTCTGTAAACCACAGGTATCTGGATACAAGCATTAAGATGCCCAAAAAGCTGAATTTTTTTGAGGCATCCATCAGGAATTTGTTAAAGGAATATATCCAAAGGGGAAAAGTGGATGTTTTCATTACTTATGAGGATTATTCCGAAAACAATGTATGCATTAAATACAATAAAGACATTGCAAAAGAATATTTTGATTATCTGAATCAAATGGCAGAAGACTTTGCATTGGATAATGATGTGAGGGTTTCTTCCCTTTCCAGATACCCGGAAGTATTTGTAATGGAAGAGCAGACCATTGACGAAGAGCAGCTTTGGAAACTGTTGGAAAAGGCAATCCGCGGAGCAGCAGAGGGCTTTGTGGAAGCAAGGATCAGAGAAGGAGAAAATCTGACGAAGGATCTGATTGCAAAGCTGGACGGAATGCTTAGTCATGTGGCATTTATTGAAGAACGTTCTCCGCAGATTATTGCCGAGTATAAAGCAAAGCTTATGGAAAAGATACAGGAGCTTTTGCAGGATACAAAGGTGGATGAAAGCAGGCTTGCCACCGAGGTGACCATTTATGCAGACAAGGTCTGCGTGGATGAAGAGCTTGTACGCTTAAGAAGCCATGTGGAAGCAACAAAGGAAGCCATTCTAAGCGGAGCGTGCATTGGCAGAAAGCTGGATTTCATTGCACAGGAAATGAACAGAGAAGCAAATACCATCTTGTCAAAGGCAAGTGATCTGGAAATATCCAACAGAGGAATTGAGTTAAAAACGGATATTGAAAAAATAAGAGAGCAGATACAAAATATTGAATAGGAGGAGCCCCATGGAACGAAAAGGAATTCTTTTGGTAGTATCTGGCTTTTCGGGAGCGGGAAAAGGGACTCTTATGAAAAGTCTGGTGGAATCTTATGACAATTATGCCCTGAGTATTTCCATGACTACGAGAAAGCCCCGGGAAGGCGAAGAGAATGGCAAGGCATATTTCTTTGTGGAGGAAAGTGTCTTCTTAGAAAAGATAAAAGAGGAAAAGGTTATCGAATATGCCCAGTACTGTGGCAATTATTACGGAACCCCAAAGGAATATGTAGAAGAAATGCTTCATCAGGGCAAGGATGTGATCTTAGAAATTGAAATCCAGGGCGCCCTGAAGGTAAAGGAAAAATATCCGGATGCGCTGCTTCTGTTCGTTATGCCTCCAAGTGCGGAGGAATTAAAAAGGCGTCTTGTGGGAAGAGGCACTGAAACAGAAGAAGTCATCAGCCAAAGGCTGCTTAGGGCATCGGAAGAGGCAGAGGGAATCGAAGCTTATGATTATATACTGATTAATGATAAGCTGGAGGATTGCGTAAAAGAGCTTCATAATCTTGTAATGGCAGCTCATAATACGCCTGACAGAAATCAGGAGTTTATAAATCATATAAGAAAAGAACTAAAAGGTCTTTTGAAAGGAGAATAGAGATGCTACATCCATCTTACACAGAATTGATACAAGTAGTGAACAGCGAGGTTGAATCAGGAGAGCCAAAGGTAGTCAACAGCAGATATTCTATTGTTATGGCTACAGCAAAAAGAGCAAGGCAGATTATCGGAGGCGATGAGCCTATGGTGAAGGCAGGCGGGATAAAACCTCTTTCTGCGGCGGTAGCAGAATTGAACGAAGGCAAGATTAAGATTCTTGCAGAAGATGAAGCGGAAGAAGAGCAATAAAGAATGAGGCAGGAGAGAAATTCCCATTGGGTATTTCTCTTTTCTTACATGAAGGTAAAAAGTGGAATGAAAATATTATTTATATCATTAGGCTGTGATAAAAATCTGGCCGATACAGAATTTATGCTTGGAAAACTGGAAAAAAAAGGATATACCTTTACCGATGATGAAAGGGAAGCGGAGCTGATCATAGTCAATACCTGCTGCTTTATACATGATGCCAAGGAAGAAAGCATTCAGACCCTTCTGGATATGGGACGTATGAAGGAGGAAGGAAAGGCAAAGGCGCTGATTGCTGCCGGTTGTCTGGCAGAACGCTATAAGGAGGAAATCCGGACGGAAATACCAGAGGTGGATGCTATCGTAGGAACCAATGCCATTGATAAGATTGTGGAGGCAGTGGAAAAAACCTTGTTGAAAGAGGAAGGAAGCCAGTTAGCGGATATTAACGGTGCTCCGGTTTTCGGAGAGGAACGAATCGTTACTACAGGAGGGCATTTTGCTTATTTGAAAATTGCAGAGGGATGTAATAAGAATTGTACCTACTGCATTATTCCAAAGGTTAGAGGGCATTATCGCAGCATCCCTATGGAACATCTGATAAAATCGGCAGAGGAGCTTGCCGAAAAAGGTGTTAAGGAGCTTATTTTAGTTGCACAGGAGACTACCCTTTACGGAACGGATTTATATGGAAAGAAAATGCTGCCAAAGCTTTTAAAAGAGCTTTGTGCGATTTCCGGCTTATACTGGATACGGATTCTTTATTGTTATCCGGAAGAGATTACGGATGAGCTGATTCAGGTCATGAAAGAGGAAAAGAAGATTTGTCATTATCTGGACATTCCCATTCAGCATTGTTCTGACAGGATACTAAAGAAGATGGGAAGGCGCACGAATGAAAGCTCACTAAGGGAAATGATTGAAAGGCTTCGGAGAGAAATACCGGATATCTGCTTAAGGACCACTTTGATTACAGGCTTTCCGGGAGAGACGAAAGAGGATCATGAAAAGGTGATGGCTTTTGTGGATGAAATGGAGTTTGACAGACTGGGGGTATTTACATACTCTCCGGAAGAGGATACAAAAGCGGCAGAATTTCCGGAACAGATTGAAGAAGACGTGAAGGCGGACCGACAGGCTGAGATTATGGAGCTTCAGCAGGAAATTGCATTTGATAAGGCGGAGGATATGATAGGAAAAGAAGTTCTTGTGATGTTAGAGGGAAAGGTGGCAGATGAAAATGCCTATGTGGGAAGAACCTATAAGGATGCCCCTAATGTGGATGGATTGATTTTTATCAATACGGACAGAGAGCTTATGACTGGAGATTTTGTAAAAGTGAAGGTAACCGGCTCGTATGAATATGATTTAATAGGAGAAATAGTAGAATGAAAATGAATTTACCCAATAAGCTGACGGTGCTGCGCATGATTATGGTTCCGTTTTTTGTAGGATTTATCCTGCTTTCCCCAAAGGTGCTTTGGTTTAAATGGATTGCCCTTGGACTTTTTATTATTGCCAGCCTGACGGATATGCTGGATGGAAAGATAGCCAGAAAATATAATCTGGTTACAAATTTTGGAAAGTTTATGGATCCGCTGGCAGATAAACTGTTAGTCTGTTCTGCACTGATCTGCCTTACAGATTTGAATGTGATACCTTCCTGGATTACCATTGTAATTATTGCAAGGGAATTTATCATCAGCGGCTTCCGCCTGATTGCAGCAGAAAAAGGAGTGGTCATTGCAGCGGGGAAATCCGGCAAATGGAAGACGGCAGTTACTATGGTCATGATTTGTTTTATGCTTTGTGTGGTAAATACCCAGGGATTTTTAAGTAAGGCAGCTGCTTACGAGCCTGCATCGATAGAAGGAATCCATTCCGCTTACTGGGTGCTTTATATCATCGGTTATGTACTTATGATTGCCGCGCTTGTTTTAACGGTTGTTTCTTTAATAGACTATCTGATAAAAAATAAGGATGTAATGAAAGACGAGGTGGATTAAGGTGGTTGTGGAGCTAATATCGGTGGGAACGGAAATTTTACTTGGAAATATCGTAAATACCAATGCTGCCTATCTTGCAGAGAAATGTGCCGGATTAGGGCTTTCCTGTTATTATCAGACGGTGGTGGGAGATAACGGGGATAGATTGGAAGGAGTGCTGAAAACGGCGCTTTCCCGTTCGGATATCGTAATATTGTCCGGAGGACTTGGACCTACCCAGGATGATTTGACAAAAGAAACTGCGGCAAAGGTCATGGGGAAAGAGCTTTTTATGGATGCACATTCCAAAGATCGCATTTTGGAATATTTTAAGAAAAGAAATCTGACCATTACAAAAAATAACTGGAAACAGGCTATGATGCCAAAAGGCGCCATCATCATTGATAATGCAAATGGAACGGCGCCGGGAGTGATTATGGAGGAAAACGGAAAGTCCGTTATTTTACTGCCGGGACCTCCAAACGAGCTGATTCCCATGTTTGAAAAGGATATTGTACCCTATCTGCATGAAAAAACTCCCGATGTGATTTATTCCCAGACTGTGAAAATATGTGGAATTGGAGAAAGCAAGGCGGAATCCATGATTGAGGATTTAATGAAAAAGCAGACGAATCCTACCATTGCCCCCTATGCCAAAACAGGAGAAGTGCATTTGAGAGTGACGGCCAAAGCCCAGGATGAGAAAGCGGCTAAAAAGTTATGCAAACCTATCGTGAAGGATCTGAAAAGCCGGTTTGGGGACAAGGTTTATTCCACTCAGGAGGATATGACTTTGGAAAAGGCAGTGGTGGATCTGCTTTTAGCCAATCACTTGACGGTGGCAACTACCGAATCCTGTACGGGAGGGCTTTTGGCAGCAAGGCTCATTAATGTGCCGGGAGTGTCGGAAGTCTTTAAGGCAGGTTATGTAACTTATTCCAATAAAGCGAAAAAGAAGCTTGTAGGCGTAAAAAAGTCCAGTCTTTTAAAGTATGGTGCGGTCAGTGATGTGGTGGCAAAGGAAATGGCCAAGGGAGCTGCCGTCTTTACAAAAGCAGATGTTACCATATCTGTTACAGGTGTTGCCGGACCGGAGGGCGGAACAAAAGAAAAGCCGGTAGGTCTTGTTTATATCGCATGTAACGTAAAGGGAAATATAGAAGTGAAGGAGTATCATTTTTCCGGCTCAAGAGAAAAAATCAGACAAAGCAGCGTAGCCAGTGCGCTGACCCTGTTAAGGCAGTGCGTATTACAGTATATGAGTCAGGTTACATTTGGAAGGAAATAGGATAAGCGTAAAGAAAGGAAAGGGGAACTTCAGGATGCAAAACACATATGATTTTTGTCCAAAATGCGGCGCAGTGGTAAGAAACGGAGTTTGTACCAGCTGCGGAGCAGTTTTGGGAGAGACAGAGGCAATGAATAAAACGGAAGAGGAAGGAATGGAAAATGCCGGCGGCATTTTGGAAGAGGAAGCTGCAAAAAATCAGACAATGGACTGGCAGTTTGAAAAGACGTCGGCAGAAAATGCACAAATCCAGCATAACGGAATGCAGCCCGGAGCAAATAATTACTATGGCGGACAGGCGCCGGCAGGTTATTCCAATACCGGGGGCAAAAAGAATACAGCTATATGGATTGGTGTGCTGTCAGCAACCTTTCTTGTGGTGATCATACTGGTGGTCTATATTGCTTTTGAGATAGGAAGACTTTCAAAGGGAAATTTTATGGCGAATATAAAAAACTCCATAGAAGAAGCATTCCGGGAAACGGAAGAAGAAAGGGAGTATCCTGTTGACGGTGAAGCGGATGAGGATTACTGGGACCAATATGAAAAGGAACAAGCTTTTCCGTACGATAAAAACTTTAAAGATGAAAGAAAAAATTATGATGCTTCCCAGATTACAGGACCTTACTATGAAGAATTTGTAAATTGTATCGATGAATCGGTTTCCTATAAGGTAAACAGGGAGTTTTTTGAAAAAGTAGAGGAAGAACACGGGGTGTGCATTCAGATTTCCTATATTCAACTGGAGGGAGATATCCCGAATCTGGAAGCCATCAATGAAAAAATAAAAGAAGAGAGCATGGCTCTGGCTGATTCGTATATGGAGGAAGAGGACTATTATCAGGCGATACTGAATGAGTATGATTCTATGACTTTTTGTGTCAAAGTGGAATCCTTCGTAACCGTAAACGATGAAGAAAGCATCAGTATTGCATTGGATGAAAGATGTGAATTGGGAGGATATTCCAGCCTTATTAAAATGTATGGAATAAATGTCAACTTAAAAACAGGAACGATTCTGGACAATACGGAAATCTTAAATACGAATGAGGAATTTGTAAAGGATTTTGTGAAGCGGAGCAATGGACAGAACGGGAAAAATTCCGTTGCCATAGACGGAATTTCCGATATGGAGAAGCTGCAGTTGTTTCGGGATGAGGAAAGCCTGATTTTGTTTTATACCCCAATCGGATTAGAGGTGGGCTATAATTATTCCGGAGTGGAAGGGTATACTGGCTGGATTACAGTCAGCCTTCAGGATTATGAGCAATATTTAAAGGGTTATTGATATGCGCACATTTTAAGAAAAGGAGTTGCATAGCATATGAAAAGAAATAGGCGGGTAAGAAAAAACAAGGGACTGAGAAAGTATTTTCTGCTTCTTTTGTCAACTGTTCTTTTGGCGGAAAGTGCAGTTATGCCCGTTTGTGCAGTTTCCAAGCAGGCTGTTTCGGAAAATGGATTGCCGGGACAGACGGAAGAGATCAATGAAGAGGAGCTGGAATATCCGGACCTGGACTATATAAAAGGAAGGCCTTTAACGGAGGAAGAAAGACAGGAACAGGAGGCATTGGTGCCAGAGCTTAAGGAAATGGAAAGGCTGGATATTTCTTTTGAACTCCCGAAAAAGGAAAGTGGCTCTGCAATGTATTTGAGAAGAGCAGGAATGCCTGCTTCTTATGACCCTAGAGAAAATGGCATTGTTACTTCGGCCAAGAGTCAGGGAAGTACGGATACATGCTGGGCATTTGCCACCATAGGGGCAATAGAGCAGGCTGCTATTTTCACAGGCCTTGCAGACGAAAGAGCAGATTATTCGGAAAACCATCTGGCATATTTCTTTTATCACAGGGAAACAGACCCCATGGGAGGAACCGAAGGGGATTATAATGAGCCCGCTTCCGGAAAAAATTATCTGAGCAATGGGGGAAATCTTATGATGGCGGCTTTTGAGCTTGCATCCTGGTCCGGAGTTGTAAAGGAAAGCATTTCACCCTATAGCGGCAGTATTTCTCCTGTTTCACCGGAGTATAACTATTATACCGATTTAAAAGCAAAAAATATTTATTTTGTGGGAATGAATGAAGATGAAAGCATCAATGCGGAGGCAGTAAAAGAGGCAATAGAAAGCTATGGTGCGGTAGCGGTCATGTATGGACATATGTCCAGATATTATAATCCCGATACAGCAGCTTATTATAATAATACCACAACTATAAACCATGCAGTTACCCTGGTAGGCTGGGATGATACGTATAGAAAGGAAAACTTCCCAGAAGCTCTGCAACCGAAACAGGATGGAGCCTTTATCGCAAAAAATAGTTACGGAAGCAACTGGGGAGACGAAGGATTTTTCTATATTTCCTATGAGGATAAAAGTCTTTATCTTCCGGTTGCTTATGAGATGATGAAGTCGGAGGACTATGACAACAATTATCAATATGACGGCAGCGCCTCACTGAATTATTGGACCATTCCAAGCGGCGGACAGGTAGGAAATATATTTACCGTAAAGGAAAATGAAAAGGGCTATGGGCAGAATCTGAGAGCAGTGCAGATTTCCCTGAAAAGCGCAGATGTAAACTATTCCATACAGATTTATAAAAATATAACAGAAGCAGACAATCCTGCAAGCGGAACTCCGGCTCTGGAGGAGCCGGTTACGGGCGCTGCTTCCATGGCGGGTATTTATACAATCGATTTGGGACAGGATGTTTTTGTAGGAAGCGGAGAAAAATTCGGCGTAGTCGTTACACTAACATCCAAGGATGGCGCCGGGATAAATGTTTTTGGAGAAATGTCAGGAAGCGTAAGCTGGCTGTCCTGGACAGCAAACACAAAACAGGGACAGAGCTTTTACCGTTCCTCCACAGCCAGAGGATGGACAGATGCCAACAGTCTTCCAGTAACGCAAAATGGAAGCACCGTGTACAGACGGGCAGCAATGCGTCTGAAAGCATTGACAAACGACACGATGATTGTAACGCCTGGATATGAGCAGGAAGGGGATAAAGAGGAAGAAGCAAAGCCTCCCGTTACTCCGGTTCCGCCTTCACAGGGGGAGCAGACGTCTGGAACGATTGAAAAGGTTTCCATTTCCGCAGCATCTGTTAAGAAAATCGCAAATAAGACCTATACAGGAAAAGCAATAAAGCCATCT
>CAMWWJ010000052.1 GCA_947177925.1 uncultured Lachnospiraceae bacterium | reverse complement strand
CTATTATATGTGTTAATAAAAAATGTCCTTGGCATACCAACCTCTAGCTTACCAATTTTGAAAAGCTGGGGGTTGTTTTTTGTTCTCAATTCCTATATGACACTCTTAAGAACATTCATTAAAATACATTTCAGGCCACTCATTTTCATTTCACTATATTTTCCTATTTTATCACAATTAGTATATAACTTTCTTTACAAAAAAGGATATCTCAAATCCGACCTTGGCCAGATTTAAGATATCCTTTCCTAAACATTCCTATGTCCTATTTCCTCTTTCCAAACAAGCTCAAAAGCTTCAGGAACAGATTTATGAAATCCAGATACAGTTCAAAAGCGCCCATCAGAGCTAAAGTCAGCACATTTCCATCATTGGAATAGGCAACCATCTTTTTGATCTTCTGGGTATCATATGCGGTAAGTCCTACGAAAACCAATACACCTACTGCAGAAATAATCGTATCAAACATGCTGTTTCTTAAGAACATATTTACCACACCGGCTAAGATGATACCAAT
This sequence comes from uncultured Lachnospiraceae bacterium, assembly GCA_947177925.1. Lineage (GTDB taxonomy): Bacteria > Bacillota > Clostridia > Lachnospirales > Lachnospiraceae > RGIG3040. Next base: position 13,565 of record CAMWWJ010000052.1, on the reverse strand, counting down.
CAGCCCCATAAAACATAAACTGCCGATACTTGTCAAATCCTTTTTCGTTGCCAGCCCATATACTGCCATAATTCCAAACAATGCTGCTGTCAGCAAGAATATGGTAGTAATGGATGTGGTGGTAAATACCATAAACAAAACAGAAAAAGTAACACCTGTCAAATAAGAATATACTGCAAACAACACGCCTGCAAGAATAGCATTATTCTTTTTTACCGCCCAGTTGGAAACCAGAACAATCAACAGCTCTGCTCCTAGCAGAAAATAAAAATTGTAGCCGGTAAGCATGCGGATTGCAACTCTAGGTGATGTAGTAAGAGATGCCCATGCTGTAATCAAAAGCGCCACGACCATAAACAGGAAAGACTTTGCAACAACCTCTTCCGCTAAAATGGCCTTCACATCCGAAAACTTGTTAGCAACTGGATTACCGCTTTCAAATCCCGCATTCATGTAATCCGAGCCACCATAATTGGTGCCGTAATCACTATTGTAACCGTTGCTATAGTTATTTTGATAATTATTAAAATTATCATTTGGATTATAGTTATCCATACATACCCTCCTTAGAAATCTACATTATAACATTTACTGCTTTTCAAAGAATAGCACATTTTTAAAAATCATGCAATAATTTAGCCAAATAAATATTTTTCCTGCTCAGGGGTAAGCACGTCAATCTTCTTTCCAAGGAAAGCAAGCTTTCTGGCTGCAACATCCTCATCCACCTCTTTTGGCACATCAATCAGCTTTTCAGCAAGCTGCTCTCCATTCTCTACCAGATATTTAGCTGACAGCGCCTGGATGGCAAAGGACATATCCATGATTTCGGCAGGATGCCCGTCTCCGCATGCCAGATTTACCAGTCTGCCTTCACCCAGTACGCAAAGTGTATTGCCGTTTGCTAACTGATAGCCCATAATATTCTTACGCATTTCCTTTGAGGAAACTGCTATTTCACGAAGCCTTGCCATATCGATTTCACAATCGAAATGTCCTGCATTACAAAGGATAGCTCCATCCTTCATAACATGAAAGGCTTCTTCTGTAATGACCTTATCACAACCGGTTACTGTCACAAAGAAATCACCAAATTTAGCCGCCTCATTCATTGGCATCACATCAAAACCATCCATAACTGCCTCAATGGCACGAACCGGGTTCACTTCTGTTACGATGACTCTGGCACCAAGTCCCTTTGCCCGCATGGCAACACCCTTGCCACACCAGCCATAGCCTGCTACTACTACGATTTTCCCTGCTACGATCAGGTTCGTGGTCCGGTTAATGCCGTCCCATACGGACTGTCCAGTACCATAACGATTGTCAAACAAATGCTTGCAGTCTGCATTATTTACCCTTACCATTGGGAACTTTAAATCCCCTGCCTTATTCATGGCCTCTAAACGCAAAATTCCAGTAGTAGTTTCCTCACAGCCACCGATCACATTGGGAATAAGGTCCACAAATTCCGTATGCATCATATGAACCAGATCTCCTCCGTCATCAATAATGATATTCGGTCCCACTTCAAGCACCTTGCGGATATGGCTGTTATATTCTTCTTCCGTGGCGTCATACCAGGCATGTACCTCCAACCCGGCCTTTACCAAAGCTGCTGCCACATCATCCTGTGTGGAAAGGGGATTGGAGCCGGTCACGTACATATCGGCGCCTCCTGCTGCCAATACCTTGCAAAGATATGCGGTTTTTGCCTCCAAATGTACGGATAATGCAATCTTTTTTCCTGCAAAGGGTTTCGTTTTTGTAAATTCCTCTTCCAAGGTACGAAGAAGGTCACAATTTCTTTTTACCCATTCAATTTTCAGTTCGCCGGATTCGGCTAAATTCAAATCCCTGATTTCACTGCTCATGTTTTTCCTCCTAAATTCACTTCTTTTTTACCAGATGCGATATGTACGCTTCCCATGTTTCTTCACATCATAAAGTGCTTCGTCCGCATGCTTTAACGTTTCATTGATATCACAGCCATGCTCATAATCCGTACAGGCAATTCCGATAGAGCAGGAAATATAATGTTCCTTAGGAATATCCAATACAACATCCTCCGGATGGGGAATGCCGTCTATAAAATGATTTTGAAGCTCTATTTCTTTATAAATGGACTTAGCGGTAATTTCCGCCTGTTCTATGGGAGTATCGGGTAGCGCCAGCAAAAATTCATCTCCGCCATAACGAACAGCATAACCGCTATCCCTTGCAATCTTCTTTAGAATATTTGCAAATCTGACTAAAATATAGTCTCCTACTGCATGGCCGAAAGTATCGTTATAATACTTGAAGCTGTCCAAATCAATATAAAGGATGGTCAGATTGCCAGTCTTGGCCTTTTTCCTGTTCAAATCATTAGAATCCGTGCCTACAATTTTCATAAATCCCTGACGATTTAACAGATTCGTCAGAATATCAGTTACGGCGCTTTGCTGAAGCTTATTATTCATATCCTGCAATTCATTGTTATATTCCAGTATTTTTTTATTAAAATCGATACGATCGATGGAATCCACTAACTGCTTAAAGGAAAAACGCATAACCGTCAGCTCACCCTCTGTGAGAGGAGAAAAATTGCAAACAAAATTATCTTTTAATCTGGTATACCCAATCAACACATTTTGTATTGCATTATCCATGACAATTGGAATGCAGATGAAATAAGTAATCTCATCTGTACCAAATATATTTGTGATGTCATCAAATTCCTCATAACGCTTTTCCATTCTTGACACAATAAAGCCCCTTGGATAATAAGAAAGCTTCGTGGCAATCAGCTGAATATGATCCTCGGTAAGGGAAAATTCCTCAGCAAAATAAAAAGGCTGCAATTGTTCTCCATCATTAGTAAGCAAAATAATCTGATCCAGTAAAAAATGATTCTGTATATGTACTATAGTAGTCTGAATCAATGATTGTTTATTTTGTTCCTGACTGATCATATCCTGACATGTGGAAAGGAATTCGATATGCTTTTCTTTTCGTTCCAATTCCTTTTGAGTCGCAAGATGATTGGTCAGTTCATCTATCATTTCTATCGTAATCTCATCCATGGAAAGATTAGAGGATATGTGTTCCGGAGTTCTCTTTTCCAATACACAGCTTACCAGATCAGATTGTCTTTTTAATGTATGCTGATTGGTATATTCCAGACATTGTTCCAGAACATGAATCCCTTCTTCCTCTTTTCCGAGAGTGGAATATAAGTCAGCCTGCTCAATAGCCCATTGATGGTAGCTGAAAAATAGATTACCTTCGGAACGCATCATAAAATAGTAAGCGCGCTCAAAATCACTTTGGGCATAGGAATATTCGTTGGATTTCTTATTTAACAATCCGGTTACAAAATAGTAAAGAAATAAATCATCATCCCATAAATAAAACTTGGCTTCATCCTTGCAATCCAATAAATGGCTTATATAGCGTTTGGCTGACGCAAGGCATAAAGAGCAATTGTAGTCTGAATCCAAATAAAAATATGCCAAAGCCGCTAAACCGTATAGTTTGGATGTATTACATACTTTCAACTTGAATTCCTTCATTTTTTCGAGAATTTCAAGGCACTTTGTAGCATATACGGTGGAATGTTCATAGTCTTCCGCCAATATAGCATTGATTGTTTTGTTATAAAGCATTTCGCAAATAGGATTTAAAGCGGAATGACGATAATAAATTGTTATAGCTTTATTGTAATAATCGTTTGCTTTTTCGTAATCACCGGATACAGCACTATTATAGCCCAAACCAGCATATGTATTAGCTACCTCAATTGGGTTATTACAATGAGATAACAAGTCAATACATTTTTCATAATACTTTTCGGCTACATCAAATTGACCGTATGCAGACACTACCAATATATTTTTTTTGTAAATTTCGATTGCAAAATTCAAGTTATCAAGCTGAAGCGCCAGATCCACACCCTGCTGCAGCAGCCCCAGCTCAGATTCCAGACTGTTTCCAAATGCAAATGTATATATGTGGGCAAGGTGATTGAGGTAATTGTATTTCTTTGTTTCCTCGCAAAATAACTCTAAATGTTCTAAATGAAAATCCCGAAGAAAAATAGTGCTCCAGCCTCTAAAAACAGCAATATACTCTAATAAATGTGCCTTAAATGTGTAATAATCCTTCTTTTCTTCCGGTACATGAGCAAGGCATTCTTTTGATTTTTTTATGCCCAGATTATATAAACCATTATGGGTATGGGCAATGCCGGAAAAATAAATACATTCAAAATACATAATCGGCTCCGTATCCGGATTGACAATTTCTTTTAATTTATCAAGCAACAACAAAGCCTTAGAATAATCACCTAAATATATAGTAGTAAGAGAATACAAATAAAGAATCTGCTCTTTTAATTCTTTTGCTACAAAAGAATGCTCTACTTCCAGCTTATGATACAAAATATCTAAATAATAGTTAGCCTGTTCTATCGCCAAAGTATGCACCATGTTATAAAGCATTGGAATATAATTCTGAAATGAAAGAGTATGTGGACTGAATTGAATCGTAGGTGCAATTGCCTGCTGTCTCTTTGTCATTCCAAAATCAATCAATCGATGGTTATCATCAATCTGTTTCACTAAAGCTTTCCACTCTTCTGCAGCATAAGAAGTAGCCTGACTTACCTCATTATAACTTACAATAATTCCTAAATTCTTAACAGGTGAAGAATCAACCAGCACATTTAACAAATCAATTGTGGATTTCGGTGCACAATGACCGCTGTTTAAAACTAAAATAAGGGGATGCCTGGTTGCTAAATATTCTAAAATGGATAAGATGGATTGATTCATGCGAATACGCTCATAACTCATTTCTGATATAATGATATCTTCGTCACGTCGGCATCTTTCCTCTTGCAAATAGGAGATAAATAGTGGTTTATGCAATGGATAGACGTTGCAGGCTTCCACAAAATCCTGAGGCGTCATATCCTGATAATAAGTAAAGTATAAGTTTCGAATCCAATCTAAAAATGGCTCATAAGCACTTTGCATCTGGGCACTGGTATACTCATGGCACAACAGTAGGACGTTAGAATCCGCAGGCATGCAAGAAGATAAAAGATCTTCTGTAAGCATAACGGCATCATAGTGCTTAACAAAAAGACAATGGCTTGATTCTGTAGATAAATCCTGCACTAATTGGTTAATAAACTTATTTACATATGAATTATAATGCATAGAAACCTCCCTGGAACAATATATACCCTTTTTCACAAAATTTGCAGTAAAAACACTACAATAAAAAGATTATAACAAAAAACTCGTTTCAGGTCACTATTTTTTTCTTTTTATATATTTACAACGTTTCTATCCCTGCCCTCCAAAAATGCCTGAATATTTTTGTAAACCTCCCTTACTACTCTTTCTCTTGATTCCGTACTTGCCCACGCCATATGAGGAGTGATGATCAGCTTTCTGCTGTCCTGAATTCTCCCTAGCGGATTGTCCTTGGCAATAGGCTCCTTTCCAAGCACATCAAGGCCCGCCCCTGCAATAATATTTTCCGTAAGAGCTGTATAAAGATCATTCTCATTGACTACCGGCCCCCTTGCCACGTTAATCAGGATAGCGGATTTTTTCATCTTTTTTAAGGCATTTAAGTCAATCAGGTTTCTTGTCTTTTCGGAAAGTGGACAATGAATGGAAAGAAAATCGCTTTCCCTGCATAACGTATCAAAATCCACTCTTTCATATTCGGTACAGGTACTATTGCCGGAAGCGGAATAAAAAATCACCTTACATCCAAAGGCTTCTGCAATTTTTGCCACCTTCCGCCCGATATTTCCCATTCCCACAATGCCCCAGGTCTTTCCCTCCAACTCTGTATAAGCCTCATCAAAGTTAGAAAAGCGGTCCTGATTTTCGTAAGTGCCGGACTTTACATAATGGTCATAAAAACTCAGTTTTTCCAATACATACAAAGCCAGGGCAAAGGTATGCTGTGCCACTGCTGCCGTAGAATAATCCACCACATTTGTTACTTTGATATTTCTGCTTCTGCAATATTCTAAATCCACGTTATCAAAGCCTGTGGCAAATTCACAGATCAGCTTTACATTAGGGCAGTTTTTTAAAGTGCTTTCATTCATAGGCGCCTTATTGGCTATGACGATGTCCGCATCCTCTATATGCTGTGCTGCATCTGCTTCCACGGTATTGCCAAAATATATTACCTCACCAAAATCCTCATAGCAGGTAACATCAATATCCGTTCCTACGCTGTTTCGTTCTAATACTGCAATTTTCATCTGCCTGCCTCCGCATTTATATTTACTTTCATTCAATCTGATATAAATATACTGTTCTTTCTTAAAATTGGCAAGAAAAAGGTTACAACAAAGAAAATAAATCCTCCTTACCTTTTTGAAAGGCCTCTATCCAAAAGTCAACATCCGATAAACGATTGGGCAATTTATCAGGGGTAATATCAAATATAAATACAATACCTCCGGCTAAAAGAAGGACCGTAACAAAAACCATGCCCTTGAACAATATTTTTTTCTTCCTGGATAAAAACAGGAAACATGCCATGAGACACATAGGAAAAAGAAAAAGAGCCGCTCTGGTAAAAATATAGTACCAATACTTGGGAGACTCCTTTAGGCTCAGGCTGTATTCGTTTTCCAACTGTTCCTTAATCTTTTCTTTTTCCAGATAATTGTCCCCATAAAAGGTTATGTTATTGAATAATAAATCACTGCCTTTGGAAGCCTGACATACAAAAATATCTCTTTTTGCCAGCACACCCTGTATGGAATAAGTCTTCTTTCTATATATAAGGGTTTTTCCAATCACATTCGTATCGCCAAATAACTGCCATGCCGTGTCTTCGCCAATCAGACAGCCTTCCGTGTCTTCTTTTTTCAGAGGAAATTCACCGGGAAAGAGCAGCGAGGAATTCCCGCAGATTTCCACCACCGGAAATGTTCCGCTACGGAAAAGCTCTTTATTTTCAACGGTCTGGTCTTTCTTTTCTCTCCAAAATGTAAAGGATAAGGGCATATCCTTTTTTTCTTCCTTTTCCAGATAAGAAAGGGCATCTCTTGGATAAATGCCCCATTCTTCCTTTTCCCGTGACTGGGTATTTTCAATAGAACATTCTGTATATTTTTTTTTCTGGGAAATTTCATCTAATATACGTTTTCCAATCAGCAGATAAGCCATCATACCCATCCATAAAAGGAATATCAAAACCCATCTGCCTAATTTCTTCATTCTTCTAAAAGGCGAACCGTATCGCCTTTCTCAATTTGTTTGGTGGAGCTTACAATAATCTTATCTTCCTCCGAGATGCTTCCCTGATCAATTGCCGCATAGGCTTCATTTTTATCCAGTATAGTTACATTATGTCTCACCACTTTTAATTCTTCTCCTAAAATCGTTTTGCTGACAGATGCCGATAATACATAATTTTGTTTCCCGTCGCTGTGAATGGCTGATAAAGGCACACAAAGCTTTTTTTCCTCTCCGGTTACTGTTATCCTCATAATGCCTGTATCCCCCAGGTTTCCCATTTCTTTTGTTACTGGAAAGGAAAGGATGTATGAATCTTTCTGCTCCTTGCTTTCCTCCATTGTTTCTACGGGAATATCCGAAAAAGTTTCCTGATTGGAGCCAAGCTCCACTTCTGCCGGGTCCCCTAATTGTACATATTTTTTATCTCCTTTTGAAATTTCCGCTTGGAAGCAGTATCCTTCCTCCCTGTCAGTCATATGAAGAAGTGCGCCGTCACCGGTTCTGTCTCCCTCCACAGCATGAATTTCCACAATATCTCCTTCCACGGGCGCAAGGATTTTTCCACCTTCTTCTTTGATTTTCCGATAGGTGTTCAATTGTTTTTCCAATTCTCTTTTTTCCAGCCTTGCCAGTTCCAAAGAACTGTCCGCTGCCGTTTCTCTGTTTGCATCCTCCACTGCTCTGCCTGCCAGACGCATATCATCATCCTTCTGCATAGAAGCTTGTCTGCTTTCTTTTTCATAGTTGCTGATATCCTGGTCTAACTGTGCTTTTTTTGTTTCCCATTCCTGTTTGAAAGCTGCTGTCTGTTTTTCTTTATAACTTGATAATGCTGCTCTCGCCTCTTCAATTTCTATTCGCAGATTTTCAATAGCCTTCTTTTTTTCTTCTTTTTCTTCTTCTGATGCGGCTTCCTTAGACTTTAAATCTTCAAGCTGCTCCTTCTTTTTTTCTAAATCATTCAATAAAGTCTGGTATTCTCCATCCTGCTTTCTTGCAGCTGCTACATATTCCTTTTGTGAAGGAAGCTTATCTCTCTCCGCCTTTGCTTCATTGATTTTGTCCTGGACTTCTCCTAAGCTGATATCCCCTTTTTGTCTGGCATTTTCATAATCCTCATTGGCTCTTTTTTGATTCACTGCCTTTTCATTTGCTGCCAATGCCTCATTTTTTTCCATAGTCCTGATTTGTATTTCGTTCTTTTCAATTTCAATTTCTTTATTTTCTATTAAATCCTCCAAATCCTTCAAATCCAGCTGCACCAAAGGCTCATCTTTCTTTACACTTTGTCCTTCCTTTACCAAAACAGCCTCTATCCGTATGCCCGTTTCTGCCAATACAGCCGTTTTCTTATTTTCCACAACTTTTCCTTCCGCTTCCACCTTATGATTCAAATACATCCTGCTCGGACTTTCCACACTTACCCTTGGCAGCATTGCCCCGTACATCCCCCGCGATATCAACCCACAAATAAAAAAGACAAGAAAAAACCAAAAGGCCGCCTTCAACACCTTTCCCTGAAAACTATCCGCCTTTTTTCCAATCTCTTTTTCTATATTTATTTTTCCGCCTGCTGTATCACCAGACTTACAATAAAACAAAAATTTTCTTAGTTTCTCACTCATAATTTTCAAACCTCACTCCTTCATAGCAGAAGCAACAATTCCCTTCTCCAAATAATCCTGTCCCAACAAAAACACAAATACTGCCGGTATCAATGCTACCACAGAAGCAGCAAAAGCGTATCCCGCTTCTTCCAAACCGATTTCCGGCAGATATAAAGACAAAGGCCATAAATCCTTATCCTTTAAAAAGGCTAGCGGCTGTTCAATCAGGCTGAAATATTCCAAAAATCCCAGCACAAATGCCGATAAGATTCCAGTGGAGCCAAGAGGCAGGCCAATCCGGATAAAAAGCTGCCATTCTCCTGCTCCATCTATTCTGGCTGCTTCTAACAGCCCTTTGGGAATACCGGAAAAGGACCGGTAAATCAAAAACACCGGAAATGTGGAAAAAATACCAGGTAAAATGATAGACCAATTCGTATTGATCAGCCCCATGTTGTTTAATACCAGATAATTGGAAAGCATAGTGACCTGAAAGGGCATCATCATTAAAATAATATAGAAAGTAAACAATACCTGTTTTCCCAAAAAACGGAATCTTGCAAAAGCCCAGGCCGCCGGTACTCCTGCCAAAAGCTGTCCTGCCAGAGTTATGAAAACTATTTTCATGGAATTAAAAAAAACCACGTAAAAATCCGGCTTATCAAAAAATAATTCCAGATAATTTAAAAAAGTAGGATATTGGGGAAACAGGCCAAATTCTGCCATTCCCCCTGCTTCCGTCAGAATCGGCATCAGGTTTTCTTTTAATTCCGCCAGCCCTTTAAAGGAACCGATAAACAACAAATATACCGGAAGGCAGATAATAGACCCTATGCTGCCAAGCAATATTCCCCTGGCTATGTTGTTGTACTTCTTTTTTGAAAAATGAAATGAAAACATTATAACCTCTTACCCTTTTTTTCTTATTTTTTCCGGCTTTTCATCCCTTTCTCTTTCATCCCACAAAAATTGCAGCAATAAAATAAAACCGGTTAAGACAATTGCAAGAAATACCGCTGCTGCTGCCATTTTATCCAGTTCCAGATTTAGAAACCAGTTATTAAATAGATGCTGCAGCAAATACATACTTTCGTGAGGATAGGAGCCTGCTACCAGATAAGCCTCCCGGAATACTTTAAAGGAATTTAAAAAAGATAATACCGTAATGGTATATAAGGTAGGCTTTAAGTTAGGCAGGATGATTTTCCAAAAACAGACCCTTTCACTGGCCCCGTCCACCCTTGCCGCTTCTAATATGGATTCCGAAATACTGAGAATTCCCGCCAGCCATAAAATAACCGTATATCCTAGATTTTTCCAGATATAACTGATGACAAGCACCCAGAAAGCCATATTGCTTCCCATAAAATCAATGGGTGTCCCTCCAAATTTTATTAGAAGGGCATTCAGGATTCCCTGCTTGTGAAAAAGCATTTTCCATATGAGTACCACAGTAGCCGCCGGAACCGCCATTGGAAATAAATAAGCGGATTTTAAAAACTGTACTTGTTTCATCCTGCTTAGAAGCACTGCTATAAACAGGGAAATAATAATTAAAAGGGGAAGACAGACTGCCGCAAAAGAAACCGTATTTTTTGCCGCCAATAAAAATGCCTGATTGTGAAATATCATTTTGTAATTTTCGATTCCCGTAAAGCTCCCCGTAACCGCTGTCAGAAAAGAACGGCGGATAACATCTAAAAAAGGAACCATGATAAAAATACTGACTCCTAAAAGACTTGGAAGCAGGAATAAAAATGCTGTCACAGCCTCTTTTCTTTTTCTATGTGATATATTCTTGTAAGCTTTCATAATAATGACTTTCTTTTTGATGGAACGGCCGCCGGTATCAGCCGGCGACCGTTTGTGTTATCTCTCATTTATTCAGAAAGGTAAATCTGTACTTTGTTGATGATTTCATTTGCCACGTCTTCTACGGGCTTTTCTCCATTCAGGGCCGCCGGTCCTAACTCAAGCACTACATTTTTTATGGTAGCATCTGTAAGTGCAGGTGTATCTAAAGAAGCCGTCATTTCTTCCAGCTTCTGCTGTCTCTCTTCATTGATCCATAAAACCTCTAAACTGCCCACGCTTTCTTTACCGGTTTCTTCATCTACAGACATCCATGACATGCTGAATCCTGTTTCCTTTTCAACCTCCTGGCTTTCGTACGGGCTTATGAGAGAATCGGAAAATGCCTTCTTGTTTACAGCATAACCTGAATCAACAGACATGGCCTGTAAATCCTCCGACAATAGATAAGAAACAAAATCTGTGGCCAGTTCCTTGGAAGAACTGTTTTCACAAACCCCTATTACGGAAACGGGAATGAATACCTTTCCTTTCTTCCCCGGCAGCAGTTTGACTTCCTGCTGGCTTTCCTTTTTATCTAAAACAGAGGTGATCATGGAATAATCCATATAAGCGGAAGAAACGCAGCTGCTTCTGCCAAAGCCCATCTGTTGTTTATTTTCCAGATAATCCAATACATCATTTGCAGCATTCAGGTAATAATCCTTTCCTACATACCGTTCGGAAAAAGCTGCACTTTCCTCATGCTCCTTTTTTTCTTCGCCTGTAATACCTTTTTGTTCTGCTTCATAAATCCTTCTTGCCTGAGTCAGGAAGGTGGTTAGTTCCTCCTTCTTGATCATGCCGTCTTCCGCCATCCATGCAGGAGCATTTACATCAAAAAGCTTGTTTAACGTTTCTGTTTCATTGAAGGCACCGGTAATGATGCCGGTTCCTTTTTCATTCCGAAACGTTTCTACCGCATCTGCTAAAGTAGTCAAATCCGTAATTCCATCTGCTACGGATTTTTCCGTGTATAAAACCGGAATTTGGAACCTGACAGGAAGTGCATAAATGCTGTCTTCCTTTTTATAGGCATTGATTATATTTTCAAAAAACGCATCCTGTCCAAAATCCTTTGCAAGCATTTCGCTTAAGTCCGCCAAGATTCCTTTTTCCATGTATGACTGAACCGGCATACCGTCTAATAAGAGAATATCAGGACCTTCCCCGCTCAATATTTGTGTATTCAGGTTCCGGATGGCATCCTCTTTCGTCATGCCGCTTCCTTCACTGATTCCTACTTCATAGTCTATATAAACTTCCGAATTGTTCTTTTGAAATTCTGAAACTGCCTGTCGAATCATGCTGTTTTCCTCTAAGCTGTAGATTTTTAGAAGCTTCTCTGGAACGGCTGCTGCCTCGCTGTCATAAACATAGTTTTTTATCAGGATTTCACTGGTGGAATCAAATTTAAGATAAGCAATCAGGAATTCTCCGTTTTCTTTTCTTATCATATCCAAAAGAGAATAGGACGGATCTCCCAGAGAAGAAAGACTTCCTTTCATAACCTCTTCCATTACATTTCCACCTACCACATGACGATAAAGACCGTCAGAGCATCCAATAAATATAGAATTTTCTTCGTCCCCTTCACAAAGCAGAATTGGTTTTGGCGCACCTGTGTCAGAATAGATTGTATCTCCAAGTACAGAAAGTTTTTCCGTAGAAAAATCATCTAATACCGGATCCTCTATAAAGGTTTTTGACTCCAAATCATATTGCTCGATTTTTAAACCTACGAAATATAAGATATTTCCTATTTGCCGCATATACTCAATTCTTTCATCCGCCTGACAGAAATCCGTAAGGTTCCCGGAAGCTTTATCCACTGTATATACTTTATCCTCTATGGAAGCCAAAAGGGTTCCATCAGATAATATGCCAATGCTGTCCACATATTCCGCTGTATTTATGGAAGTCCCATTTCCATCTTTGTCAATATACATAAGATGAAATGAAGAATTGATATCTTCCATACCTACAGCATCACCAGCCGAATCCATTCCTGCTTCTCCTTCTGCAGCATCATCTGCCGGGTTCACTTCAGCTTCTTTATCTGCAGTGTCATCCTCTGGGCTTAAATCATTTTCATCTATAATGACATTACTTCCTTCGATAACGAAGCTGTCATTTCCCATACCTGCATCTTTATAGTATTTTACGAAATAACTTCCATCCTTACCCATAACAGCCTCATAAACATAAGTGCCCTCTTCCAGATTATCCAGCAGGTAAGTATCTTTTTGTTCCCATGTCTCCCCTCCGTCTTTAGAAACAAGGGCTCCTTTTTCACCATCTAAAATGCAGATGGAGTCATCTTCTAATTTAACCATATCCAAAAACATAAAGACCCCTTCCGGTAAAGTCAGATCCGACTCCATATACCTTCCTTTTGCATTGCTTTCATTTTCTTTTTTGCTTTCTTTATTTTCGCTGTCAGTTCCCCCTTCTGACGCTGAATCTTGATTGCCGCACCCGGCAAGAGCCAGCATCATCACTGCCAGCAACAGAGCCGTTCCTCTTTTTAACAGTTTTTTAATCTTTTTCATGTTTCCTCCTTTTGCCTGACTTTTTTGTTAAGTCACGTTGTTTTTGTTTCTCCCTCATTTCTTTCATAGGATAGCATAGGAGTCTCTAAGTTTTCTCTAAATATAAAAAATATTGTATTGGATTAGCTTGTTTTGGGAAGTAGGAATGGATTTGGATGGGGTGTTAGAAAAAATTTGAAAAATTTTATATATGAAATTAAGAAACTTTATTGTCGAATTATAGAATATATGATATGCTTTTTATATGGAAGTAATCGTGTACTACAAGGTGTTGACCTCCCAATACATAGAAT
>CAMWWJ010000051.1 GCA_947177925.1 uncultured Lachnospiraceae bacterium | reverse complement strand
CCGTCCCGCAGAATGGGGGACTTTTCCAGTTCCGCTTCTGTTGCGGAAAGGCTTAGATCAAAAGGTTTTCCACCTTCTCGCTTTGATTTCCGTTTGCCATATCACAAAAACTCCGTTTATTATCAGTCTATGATTTTACATGAAAAAATAGGCAGATGCGTAAGTGCAGGCTGAACTGCAACGAAAAAGGAGCCGGGCACCAACTGGTGTCACAGCTCCTAAATTCATCTTTTATTATTTATCTTTTTCACAATTAGTATTTTCCAAAACCATCACCGAGAGAAATTACCTGCTCGTTCATGCTTACTGTAGAATCCTGTGAGGAACCTCTGTAAGAAGAACCACTGCCTGAACCCAGATTGTAGATGGAAAGCATCTCTCTCATTCTGGAAGCCTGGTTGGACAGCTCTTCGCTGGCAGCCGCACATTCCTGGCTGGTAGCAGAGTTGGTCTGTACTACCTGTGATACCTGTGTAATTGCCTGTTCGATCTGTGCAACTGCAGTTGCCTGATAATTGGAGGATTCTGCAATGCCGTTAATGATTGCTTCACTTTCCTGTACAACCTTGGAAATTTCTTCCATAGCTTTTGCTGTTTCGTCTGCAATCTTGGAACCTGCATTGACTCTGTTGATAGATTCCTCAATGAGCTCAGCTGTTTCACCTGATGCTGCCGCACTCTTAGCTGCCAGACTTCTAACTTCTTCTGCAACAACTGCAAATCCTTTTCCTGCCTCGCCTGCTCTTGCAGCTTCTACTGCTGCATTTAATGCAAGAATATTTGTCTGGAATGCGATATCATCAATGGTCTTAATAATTTTGGAAATGCTCTCAGAGGATTTATTGATATCCTGCATAGCAGTCATCATATCCTTCATCTGTGCGTTACCTCTTTGTACATCTGAAATTGCACGGGCTACCAGTCCTGCTGCAGAATTTGCTTCTTCTGCATTCTCTTTTGTCTTCTCTGCAATCTCATCGATAGAAGCTGTAATCTCTTCAATTGCACTTGCCTGCTCGGTAGAACCCTGAGCCAATGCCTGGCTTGCACTAGCTACCTGTGAAGAGCTTACTGTAACCTGAGAGCCTGCATCACTGATATTGGATAATGCATGCAGATTGTCATCTACCAGTTTCTTTAATGCACCGGTCAGTACATCATCACTTGACTTCACATCAACCTGAACGGTAAGGTTACCATTTGCTACCTCTTCAGCAATGCTTGCCTGATATTTCACATTGTTGATTACTTTCATATATTCATCAACCAATTCCCCAAACTCGTCATTATGGTATTTTACCAGCTCAATATCCACATGCCCTGCTGCGATCTCCCTTGCTGCCCGCACCAGCTGGTCAACAGATTTGCTGATAAGCTTGATCAGGCTTGTGGACATGATGAGGATAAAGACTACTGCTACCACCAACATGCCGATATTGAACAGTTCAGAGTTTTTTGCAAAGCTT
Source organism: uncultured Lachnospiraceae bacterium (assembly GCA_947177925.1). Classification (GTDB taxonomy): domain Bacteria; phylum Bacillota; class Clostridia; order Lachnospirales; family Lachnospiraceae; genus RGIG3040. The sequence continues at coordinate 12,636 of CAMWWJ010000051.1, read as the reverse complement.
GCAATCTTTGCCATTTCATCGGTCTGTTCCTCTGTTACGGCATTAATTATAATTTGTGCTTTCTGCTCATCTGCACCAACCTGTTCCATGGTAGTCTTAATCACTTCAATCTGCTGATTCGCTATGCCGTCTACCTGACTTCTGATATTATTGATTGTGGACGTTGCCAACACTACGTTAATAATTAAAAGTATGACAGGAATCGCAAAACCTATAATCATCTTTGTTTTTATCTTTACGTTATTCATATTCTTATACCTCTCCTTCTTCATCTATATTCATATCATTTGCCTGCTCTACAATTGATAAATCCTCATCATTTAATAATTTATCAGGGTCAAGCAATAACTTAACGGCATTTCCTACCTTGCCAATACCGTACACATATTTATTCTGAGCCTTATCCACATGACCGATTTTAGGTGGCGGCAGTATATTGTCTTCATTAATCTCAACCACCTCTGCGATTTTCTCTACAATCAATCCTACTACTGCCGTTTTTACATGGATTACAATGATACAGGTTCTATCATTATATTCCAACGGTTTCTGCTTAAACCGCAGCCTCACATCAATGACAGGAACAACCTTTCCTCTCAGATTGATAAGACCTTTGATATAATCCTCCGTTTCGGGAATTGCTGTGATTTCCTGCATCTGGATAATTTCATTCACATACTGAATTGCTAATCCAAAATACTCGTTTCCAGATTTAAAGGTCATGTACTTGCCCTTTTCATTGCTATCATCATCCGAAACGGAGCCTGCTGGTACTCTCTTCAATTCGCTTGTTTCGTCCATATAATTACCGTTCCTTTCTATATTTTTTATTCCATTAATCCGGTAGCATCCAGGATTAATGCAATACTTCCATCACCAAGCTGCGTACAGCCGGACAAACCTTTCACCTTCTTGATATAAGAAGGAATTGGCTTCACAACAATCTCTTGTTCTCCGATTAATTTGTCAACTAAAAGACATACCCTCTGATCCTCCACTTCCAGAATCAACATGACTCCATCTTCAACAGATTCGCAGTATTCCTTTAAGCCATACCATCTTCCCAACCGGAGCACAGGATAACACTCACCTCGTATCATGATATATTCATCCCCGTTTGGTTCGTATATCATCATATCCTCTTTCACACGGACAAATTCCTTAATGACTCCGGTCTCTAATACAAAGGAAGATTTTCCTGTTTCCAAAACAATACCGTCAATGATAGCAAGTGTCAGAGGAATCTTCAGGCTCATAGTGCTGCCCATTCCGGCTGTACTTTCAATATCCAGCGTACCGCCGATTGACTGGATGTTCTGAACTACCACATCCATGCCTACCCCTCGGCCCGAATATTCAGTAACCTGCTCGTTGGTGGAAAAGCCCGGCAGCGTTATAAACTGATACACTTCTTTATCCGTATAAGCCTCATCCGGCTTACTATCATCCAACAGCCCCTGTTTCCTTGCCTTGGCAAGTATCTTTACCCTGTCAAGGCCTTTTCCGTCATCAGTAACACTGATCCATACTTTTCCGGCCTCTGTTTTGGCAGATAAAATAACTTTACCTTTTTCCGGCTTACCGCTCTCTAAACGTTCCTGTTTTTCTTCAATTCCGTGGTCTACGGAGTTTCTTACAATATGCATCAGCGGATCAGATATCTTCTCAATAATATTCTTATCCACCTCTGTCTGCTCGCCTACCATCTCAAACTCGATGTCTTTTCCCAATTTTCTGGATACATCAAATACGATACGGTTCATCTTCTGGAATGTATTTGACAGGGAAACCATTCGCATCGACATGATAACATCCTGCAAATCGGTAGAAATCTTGGACAACTGGGCCGCAGCCTTATTAAATCGGTCAAGATTCAATCCCGGCACCTTCAAATCCGGATTCTGCAGCACTACCGACTCTGAAATAACCAGCTCTCCAATCAAATCCATCAATTGATCCATTTTCTTTACATTGACACTGATAAAGGAAGCCTTTTCACCTTTATTTCTATCCTTTGCCAGTTTCTTGGCTTTACCCGGTTCTTTGGACTTGATAACAAAATCACCCGGTGCTATCTTAGGTTTTTCAGGCTTCTTTGTTTCTTTCTCGGCAGCCTCCAGTTGTGCTTCTGCCTTGCTTTCGATTTCTTCCACACTGGATTCTAAATCAATTTCTACTTTTGGTTCATCCTGCTCGCCAAAATCAAATCCCTGAAGAAATTCCTCTGCCTTGCACTCAAAAATCTCTACCTTTTCAATGTCATAACCGATGCCGATTGCCTGACGTATATCTTCCTCATTGCATTGTGCCTGCAGCAGAATCCGGAAACCGTCTTCTATAATCTTTTGTGCACTTGATTCATCCGAAATAATATCCTCCGGGGAATACAAAAGATCCTCTGCCATTTCCTTTAGGGCATATACGGTCTTATAGGCATGCACATTTGCCATCTCCGTTTCCGGATAAAATGTAAGATAGATTTTATAAAACCGACTGGCGCTTGTAGCAACCGGAGCTATGTAAAACTGCTTAGGTTCTTCATGTACATTTTCGGGAGGCTCTTTTCCTCCTTCTGCCATTCCTCCGTTCTTGATCATTTCCAGGAACTTGTCAAGACCTGCAATAATTTCGCTTGCGTCTCCATCTACCGGATTCCCGTTACGGATTTTTTCTAATTCACCGGAAATAAAATCCTCTACTTCCAATACGTGACCTACCAGATCCAAATGCGGCACATTGTCAGGTTGCGATTCTCTTAAATAGTAAAAGATATCTTCCAGTTTATGTGAAACAGCAGTAATATTGTCAAACATCATGATACCCGAAGAGCCTTTAATGGTATGCATGGTTCTGAATATTTCATTTATGCTGTCTTCATCAAAACAATCTGCATCTTTTTGTTCCAGAACTCTTTCCTGAAGCTGTTCAAGCAATTGTTCATTCTCAAACAAATACATATCCAGCATGCCGTCTGTGTTAAATTCTTCAGCCATAACCTTCTCCTTTCCTGCATATTCCAATATATTCTTTCGTTAAATCAAATTCAGCTTTTTAAGCGCCAGTTCAAATCGTTCCTGATCGATAGGCTTGCCTGAATATATGGTACATCCTAATTCAAATGCCATCTTCACATTGCTCTCATCATTCAAAGCAGTAGTCATGATGACCTTTACCGCCTTTTCCTCCGGAATGTTTCTTTCTTTTTCCAGATTTCGGATGCCTACAAGAGCCTGATACCCATCCATGACCGGCATCATAATATCAAGACATGCCAGATCATAAGGCTCACCGTCCTCTAATGCCATCATAAAGGCATCCACTGCTTCCATTCCATCCACAGTAACATCACATTCACCGTACTTTGACAGGAAATTTACCATAAATTTCCTTGTTGCAAAATCATCTTCTGCCAATAGAATCTTCATATCTTCTCTCCTTTACATTTTATTTAATAACGCATATGTTCTTCCTGCGATAGCGGACAGCTTCTCCTGATGTTGCACCGCACCCAGATCATAAGCAACCTTTGGCATTCCATAAACCACACAGGTAGATTCATCCTGCCCAATGGTCCTTGCGCCGGCTCTTCTCATAGCTAAAAGCCCCTTTGCACCATCACCGCCCATTCCGGTCAATATGATTCCTACCGCACTGGCGCCTGCCGATTTGGCAACGGAGTCAAATAACACATCTACGGACGGACAGTGCCCGTTTACTCTGGGACCCGGCTTGCATTCCACCTGATAAACCCCGTTTACCTTCACAAGCCGCATATGCCTGTCGCCTCCGGGAGCAATCAGCATATGTCCCGGCAGCACCCTGTCTCCTGTTTCCGCTTCTTTTACCGTAATGCGGCATTGTTCGTTGAGCCTTTTGGCATACATTTTGGTAAATCCGGGAGGCATGTGCTGTACCACCACAATCCCGGGAATGTCCGTTCCGAATTCTTTTACTACATCACAAATTGCCTCTGTGCCGCCTGTGGAAGCTCCGATTGCCACAATCAGATTATTTCCCTTTACGGACAGATGCTGCTCCTGCCCTTCCATAACCACTTTTTTAATGTTGCTGATCTTTGCAGTTGAGGCAATCTTAATCTTTACTAAAAGCTCATTCTTGATAAAATCTTCTAACTGCTTTCGATTGGATACAGCAGGCTTTGCCACGAAATCCACGGCTCCAGCTTTCAGTGCATCAAACACCTTATCACTTAAAGAACTGATGACCACCACCGGAAGCGGATACTGGGGCATCAATTTCTTCAAGAACTCGATTCCGCTCATCCTTGGCAGCTCTACATCCAGAGTCATCACATCCGGCTTGTGGGCTAAAATGGCATCCCTTGCCTCAAAAGGATCCTTTGCCGTTCCTACGACCTGAATGGCCGGATCCTTGCTCAGATTCTGCACCAGCAGTTCTCTGAACACGATGGAATCCTCTACAATTAAAACTTTAATTGGTCTCATATGTTACTTCCCTTCCTTCTTCCGAAAAATAGACGGCTGGATAATCTGAAAAGGTGTGCTGCTCCTGTCAAGGGTCTCCGTAGTCCCTATGAACAAATATCCTCCCGGCTCTAACGCATCGTACACCTTCTGAACCAATTCCTGTTTCGTCTTCTCATCAAAATATATCATAACATTCCTTAAAAAGATAGTATGCATCCTTTTCTTAAAGGGGAAAGGATCCATCAGATTAAACTGACGGAAGATAACCTCCTGCTTCAATTCCTCTTTTACCTGATACTGACTGCCTCCGGCAACAGCCTTAAAGAAATGCCTTTTCCACTGCTCTGGAAGGCTCCTCAGCTGCTCTGCGCTGTAAACGCCTGCTATGGCCTGCTGCAATACCTTTGTGGAAATATCTGTGGCAAGAACCTTTGTATCCCATTGATTGCGCTCTAATCCAAAGAAATCCGCTAAAACCATAGCGATCATATAAGGCTCCTCACCTGTGGAAGCGGCTCCGCACCAGATTCGCAAATCCTTTCTGGAAGCTTCCTTCTTCCGAAGCCAGGGAAGCACTGTTCCCTTGAAATAGTCAAAATGCTCAAATTCCCTCATAAAATATGTATGATTGGTAGTCAGGAAATTTACCAGCATCTTTTCCAATCTTCCGGTGCTGTCATGTTCCACCGCATTCATGTACTCGTGAAAATTATTCCAGTTTGAATTTTTAATATAGTTTTCCAACCGGCCGTTTACAATAATCTTTTTCTGGCTTAAGTCTATGCCATATCGCTGCTTCATAAAGACTGAAATTCGCTTAAACTCTTCATCTGTAATCAACTTTCATTCCTCCCGTCAAAATAATGAAATTATATCGTTCAGCATAATTGACGCGATATCTTACAACATATCTTATATATATCTGGATTAAATCTTACTCCGGATTCCTCCTTCATAATTTCAAGTGCCTTTTCCCTGGAACATGCCTCCCTTCCTGTCAATGTACAATACCGTTCCATAAGGGATACGATCTGCGCCGCAAGGGGAATCTCCTCTCCGGCCATGCCGCCAGGGTAGCCGCTTCCGTCCCAATTTTCATGATGACATTGGGCAATGTCAATAGACGTACTAATAAAATCATTGTAATCGCTATTGACATGAATATCCTTTAAAAGCTTTGCTCCGATATTTGTGTGGTTTTGTACGATGGCAGCTTCCTCTGCCGTCAGCTTTGTCCCTTTCTGCAGAATCTCCTTGGAAATCCCGATATTTCCTATATCACAAAGGGGCGCTGCCAGCTCTATCGTATCAATATAAGTATCCGAAATCTTCTCCTCAAACATAGGAGAGAGCTGCATTCCCTGTGCCAGTATCCTGCAGTTTTGCCCGAGCCGGTCCATATGTTCCTTTTCGTAATCAAGATTCTGGGCTGCAATATTTGCCATGGCATACAATATGTTCTTTTTCTCCAGTTCCATCTGCTTCAGCTGCTCACTGACGGAAATCTGAAGCCGCCTGTTCATTTCCATAAGCTCCCTCTTTGCTTCATGCAGGCGAAGTTGAACTCCAACCCTGGCCTGCACCACTTTGGGAATAAAGGGCTTTGTAATATAATCCTCGCCTCCTAAGGAAAATCCCTCCATGATATCTTTCGGATCATCAAACGCAGAAATAAACACGATGGGAATATTTTTTGTTTTCTCATTCCCTTTCAAAATCCTGCATAGCTCATACCCGTCCATTCCCGGCATGGAAATATCAGTCAGAACCAGCTGTGGGGACCATGTTCTTACCATCTCCAAAGCCTGTTCCCCACTCTCGGCCAGAATAGGCTGACCTCCCATATCCTTTATGATTTCTTCCAGAATGATCCTATTGGTTTCCACGTCGTCTACGATGAGAATCTTTTCTTTCCCTGTATCCTTATCTTCATAAATCATGTAGTACATCTCCTTCCGATTGCAGGAAATTATTCAATTCTTCAAACTCTGCGGTTACTTTCTCATAATTTTCCTTCTGAATTGCCATCTTCAGCCTTAATGCTGCCCGTTTGACTTCCCGGGGCGCTTCTTCCGTCAATTGTCTGACGGTTTCCATAAACATCTCCGCCTTTTCCCAGTTCTCCATTTCCACACTGAGAATCAGCTTGGAGAGATTTTTCTTAAGCTGCTCCCGGTTCTCCGGTGTGCCATATGTTCGGATATTCTCCGGATCCTCCCCGTTTTCTTCCATAGGAGGAGACATGGCCGCCATAACGACAGGTGCTCCTTTCACATCATCCGGCCGTTGCAGAACGGCCTCCTCGCCTTCACAGGTGCCTACCCATATGGAAAAGGAAAAAGTGCTTCCTTTGTTCTTTTCACTCTCCACTTCAATCCGTCCACCCATCAGCTCCACAAGCTGCTTACAGATATTCAGCCCAAGACCAGTACCGCCGTATTTTCTGGAAATCGATGCATCCACCTGTGAAAAGCTCTGAAACAATTTATCCCTGTCCCCTTTGTCGATTCCGATTCCCGTATCCGATACGATAAAGAACAGTTCCATCCTGTCATTTACCTGTGCTGTCCTGACTGCCTCCAGAGTAATCTTGCCCCATGAGGTAAATTTCTGCGCATTGGACAAAAGATTATTCAGAATCTGAACAATCCTCAACTCATCTCCTATGACATATTCCGGTATCTGGGGCGATACCGTCATAAAAAATCCCAGACCCTTTTCGGTCATCTTATTGATATGATTTGCCTTTACATAATCCAGCATATTTCGAAAATGGAACCTGCGGGGCTCTAAAGTGAATTTGCCCGCTTCCAGCTTGGAAAAATCCAGAATGTTATTGATTATCTTATTCATATCGTCACAGCAGCGTTCCACCAGACGCAGCGACTTTTCCGTCTCTTCGTCCGTTTTCCTGCCAAGCAGTTCCCTTACATTCCCAAGCACGCCGTTTACCGGCGTCCGAAGCTCGTGGGTCACATTGGCAACAAACTCCGATTTCACTTTCATTGCCTGCCCCGCTTCCTGCTTTATTCGTTCTATTTCCCTGTTCAAGAACTCCTTTTCCAATATATCATTGGCCATGCATATGTACATTCCGGAATCGTCATCCGTCTGTATCAGCCTTGCCTCCACTGGAAAACAGGTGAGATTCCTGCGGTATGCCACAAGATTCTGCAGCTTGCTTCCCACAGGGCACTCCGTTTCAAACCCATCCTTTACAGCCCGAAAGGAACCTGGAAACACATCACTGATATGCCTGCCGCATAAATCCCTTTCGTATCCTAACTTCTGTCTGGCTGCTGCATTCACATAAGAAATCTTTCCCTCATGGTCAAATATCAAAATCATTTCCAGGGCCTCTTCTATAGGAAATATGCTGTCTTCCCTTCGTTCCATCCTATCCCTCCTTAGACACAGCCCAAAAAACGGGCAGCAAAAAACGAAACATTTTTTTGCTGCCTGCTATCCATTTCATCAAGAAAAAGTAAACATCTTAATTACTTCTACAATATTGAAGAAATCCTCTTTGGCAAGCGCGAAACATTCCAGCACATCCGGTGAAAACTGCCCACACTCGCCGTTCATGATCATATCGTAGGCTATGTTATTGGCATATGCACTTTTATATACCCTTGGGCTTACCAATGCATCATAAACATCTGCAATGGCAACAATATGTGCACTAATTGGAATCTCTTCTCCCACCAGATGATCCGGATATCCATTGCCATCCCATCTTTCATGATGATAACGGCAGATTTCATAACAGTATTGATAAAATTCTCCTGTCTGATTCTCACGAAATCTTTCCAAAACATCGCACCCAATCGTGGTATGGGTCTTCATGATTTCAAATTCTTCCGGTGTCAGCCGTCCTGGCTTTAAAAGAATGGCATCCGGAATTCCTATCTTTCCTATATCATGCAGAGCTGCTGCTCTGGAAATCTCATCAACCTGAACAGGCGTCAGACCGTATTTCGGGAAATACTTCATGAGATATTTTAACATGATTCTTGTAAAATACTTGATACGCCTAATATGTTCTCCTGTTTCAAGGCTCCTGAATTCTACCACTGAGCTAAGCGCATCAATCATGAATTCATTACCTTCGCGAATCTTCTTTTCCTGAGCCCTGATTTCTTCTTCCTGCTCCTTTAACCGCTCCTGCATATGCTGCTTGTTCTGGTATAGTTCAATGACATTCTTTCCCCTGCGTTTCACGATATGCGGGAAAAAGGGCTTATGCATTACATCGGCCACGCCAAAAGAATATGCCTGATCATCCGTATCGATAACTGTTTCACCGGTAATCAGTATAACAGGAATCTTTTCAAGCAGGTCATGTCTTTGCATATACTCCAATACGCCAAAGCCGTTCATAAGAGGCATCACCACATCCAGCAGGATCAATACAATATTATTTTCCTTTTCAAGCTGGGCCGTTGCTTCCTCCCCGTTTGCCGCTTCAATAATTTCGTATTCATCCTCAAATACGCTTTTTAAGATCACTCTATTTACTTCTTCATCATCCACTATTAAAATCTGCTGTTTATTCATCCTGACTCCTTATCCAATGGGTAATTTCTTTTATAAATAAATTACCATTTTTCAATATAAATGTCAATTCATTTCTGTTACATACCGTGATTACTGAGGCTTGTTTTCCGCAAGAATTTTCTGGAAACGGATGTATGCTTCTTCTAACTGTTTCCTGGTTTCATTCAGCTTTTCCACATCCACCTCCTGCGCCTGCTTGTTCCTTAACAGCTCCGTAATCTGTGCAGCGGCAGCATTGATTGGATCAAGCCCTAAATTGGCGGTAACTCCTTTTAATGCATGAGCACCGTTGAAGGCACCCTCATAGTCACTTTTTTCCAGACTTTCCATGATATCACCAAAATTCTTATCATCCAGAAACTTCATAATGAATTTCATATACAGTGCTTCATTTCCCATGAACCGTTCCAGAGTGGTATCCACATTTGCTCCGTTCTCCTCCATCTGTTTCCTGAATTTTTCATCCATATTTCCATCCCTCTTTTCTTTTTCCTATCGTTTCGCCAAACAGGCCTTCCTGAAACACTTCTATATTATCATAAGGGAATTCTCATCGTCAACCGTCACAATGCCAACTGCCCCAGAAAAAGCAGTAATTCGCCAGGCTGTTGTTTCTTGAAAATAAAGTAAATAAAAAGCAGCACGAAGGGCTGCCCAAAAAGCATCGGTTCGCACTGCCATATAATATATATTTTTATCTTTTACACATTTATTAGTATACACAGTTCTAAAAAAAACAAAACCCCTTTTACGCGAACAGGCATTTTTCGACTTAAACAGGCATTTTATATTTGAGATTTCCTGCCTTCTATGCTAAAATGGAAGAAATTTATTTACTGGAATTTCTAACATATTCAAACTGGAGGGACAATAACAATGGAGCTTATCCGGGTAGCCATTGTAGATAATGAGCTTCTTTTTACGAGTGTTTTGAAAAAAATGTCTACAAAAATATTGGAGAAAACTATTTTTCCTTATAAAATTGACACTTATAAAAGTGCCGAAAGCCTGTTGACTGCCCTATCCTCCACAGCCTATGACTTGTTTTTTCTGGACATATTGCTGGACGGGATGAATGGCATGGAGCTTGCCAGAAAAATACGGCAGAAAGCTGAAGAGACAAATATTGTTTTCATTACTTCCTCCAGCGACTATGCAGTGGAAAGCTATGAAGTGGCTCCCCTTCATTATCTGGTAAAGCCTGTTACTATGGTAAATCTTGAGGAAGCCTTCCGACGTTTCTTCGAGTCCCATAAGGAGCCTGCCAAAGAGGAAACCGTACTATTAAAGGACACCTCCAATCAAAAGGTGCTGCTTGCCATTTCGGATATTTACTATGCGGAAATTATGGAATCCAAAATCACGCTTCACACAAAGGGAGGTTCCCTGTTCATAAGAGGAAGAATGGATGATTTGCAAAAATCGCTCCCCAATGAGCATTTTTACCGCTGCCACCGGAGCTTCCTTGTAAACTTCCAACATGTTACCGGAAGCCGCCGTTATGATTTTATTACAAAAGACGGCAGTTTTGTACCCATTGCCAAAGGGAATTACAGAACAGCCGTAAAAGCCTTTACCGATTATATAGAAAGATGATTCAGGTGATTTCATGAATAAAGTATTTGATGCTGCAAATTCCACGGTCATAGCTGCCGAAAATCTGGAAGAGCGAAAGGACCATGGGAATCTGGAATATCCGGTTGGCACATATTTAGTGAATTTAAACGGTGCTGATACGAGGTCTGTCTCCTGGCACTGGCACGATGAAATGGAAATTTCTTTTGTAAAAAAAGGCCGCGCCAGATTTATGATCAATGACGAAGTTTTTGTTTTATCAGAGGGACAGGCAATTTTCATCAATCACAATATACTTCACGCCGTCCACCCGGCAGACAATGAAAACTGCGTATATGTATCTATTGTATTTCATCCCTTTTTTCTGTTTGGCCATGGCCAGACAAAGCTGGCTGCCGCCTATTTAAATCCGATTTCTACCAATCAGGATTTGCACTATATACTGCTTGACGGAACTGAAACTTTTCATAAGGATGCCATAGCCCGTCTGCAGGAGGTCTTTTCCCTGAATTTTCAAAAGTCCTTTGGCTACGAAATTCATACGAGAAGCGCCCTTTCTTCCTTCTGGCTTCTTTTACTGGAACACTTAAAGCCTTCCCCAGCCTCGCCCGCTGACAGTTCTTCCCGGCTCACATTAGATGAAGCCCGGACAAAAAAAGCGATTTTATTTATTCAAAAGCATTACAGCGATACGATTTCATTAGATGACATTGCTTCTTCTATCCATGTCAGTAAAGGGGAATGCTGCCGCTGCTTTAAGAGAAGCATCCAGCTCACTCCATTTGAATATCTGATGAAATACCGCATTTTTATTGCGGCAGGCCTTATACGGGAAAATAAGAATGCTTCTATTGCAGATCTGGCCTCTTCCGTAGGCTTCAACAGCAGCAGCTATTTCAATAAACTGTTTAAGAAATATTTAGGCTGCACCCCTACTGAATATCGAATAAACCTTACCAAAAAGGATTAGCCTACTTCAAAGTGACTAATCCTTTTTCCTGTAAAAATGCAGGACGATAAGAAAGCTTTGCCTTTCTGAGCCCTTCCACCCCTACATCCTCTTCCCGGTTTACATATTGATAACCTGCCGCCTCATGTTCGGCAAACTGCTGGTTGATAATAGGATAGGCGCCCTGTATATGGGCATATGCCTTTTCAATATGAACCACAAAGGTATCCTTACATACCGGCTCTCCTAAAGAAAAGGCAATCACTTCACCATCCAGGCGAATCAGCCCGCCTTTCAATCCCAGACTTTCCATATCCTTAAGGGCATTCAACGTAACACAAAATTCCGCTTCTTTCCCCTCATCTTCCTCACAGCCATTTAATTCCCTCCACTTTTCAGCCATTTCCATACATTCCTGTTTGTTTTCAGCCGTTATGGATTCATACTGCCAGCCCGGATGTTCTTCTTTAAATCGATTCAGATGGTTTCGCTTGCTGTGAAGCTTTTTCCCCGATAAGGTAATGAGCTTTTCCGATTCATATACATAATCCGCCGCATCACGATCGTATTCAATCTGGAATTTACCCGGATAAAGCGCTTCCAGCTTTTGAAACTGCTCCGGTGTCACCAAATGCATCCGGAAAGGCTTTCCCATTTCCTCAAAATAAGAAAAAAGCACTTCTAATGCCTCTTTTATATTTCCGTCACCTAAAGGAAAGCTAACGGAAAACTTTTCTTCCGGGGAAATGAATACCAGCATATTCTCCACAATCCCATATCTTGTTTTATAATGAGGCGACCATAACAAATTGTTAGCAAAGGTAAACTCACAGCTTCTGGATTGTTCCTTTTCATAATAACCATTTATAAGCGCCTTATCTTCCATTGTAATCTGCTTCCACTGAATTTCCGACATGTTTCTCCTCCGTCCTTTTCCTGCCGTTTCCCTTCTTATTTTCTTTGGCATTTCCATTTATTGGCAGCGTTATTATGTCGTTAAAAACCCATTATAATCGAAAATGCCGGAAATGGCAATGGGGGAAGAAAAGGATTCAGCGGCAAAGAATAAATTTATAAAAGCATAGCTGATTACCTTGCCCTTCTTAA
>CAMWWJ010000050.1 GCA_947177925.1 uncultured Lachnospiraceae bacterium | reverse complement strand
AACCCTGTGGCAAGAATTAGGTCGTAGTGTTACAAAAAAGCTTGACCACAACAAAGCATTTTTTGATAAGTATTATGGCATTGGCGGTTCAGCTTCATTTACGGAATCAGAACATAAAGCAGTAGTGTATGAACTGCATTCACAGGATAGTGCGTCAAGGGTGGCAGAACCTAAAATATCATATGGAAATGGTGAAAATGAATGAAAAGGTTATCTCAACGCATCATCAGTAGCAATATGCGAAAAGTTGACTATTGTATTTGTAATTGGGAATACTTTAGTATAAATAAAGGGGAAATATATGATTATTTCAAAATATATCGGTGAAACAACCGAATATGACAAAAAGCTAACTTTAGAAGAAAAGAAACCAAAGAGCTGGTTAAAAAGTGTCAGTGCTTTTGCAAATGGTAAGGGCGGTATTTTATTATTTGGTGTGGCAAATGACGATACACTGGTTGGTCTTACAGATATACGGGCAATCTCAGAGAAAATCAGTGAAATCATCAAGACAAGAATGGATCCCATTCCACAGGCAGATTTGGAAATTCACGAAGAAGATGGCAAGCAGTTTATTATTCTTCGGGTATCAGCGGGAGTGGAAACTCCATATTACTATGTAGGTGATGGGAGCAGAATGGCATTTATACGTGTTGGGAATGAAAGTATACCAGCCGGAGCACTTGAGATGAAACGTTTGGTATTGCGTGGAAGCAATAAGACTTACGACAGTCTGCCATCAAGTTATCCCTATGAGAAATATGCTTTTACAAAGCTGCGTTCAGTGTACCGGCAACGTACAGGAAAGGAATTGTCAGAGGCAGATTTTATTTCATTTGGATTAATGGATGACAATGGAATACTTACGAATGCAGGAGCGTTGCTGGCAGATGAACCGCCAATGCGTCATTCAAGGCTTTTCTGTACTCGGTGGAATGGATTGGATAAGGCATCAGGTGTGATGGAAGCGCTTGATGATAAAGAATATAGTGGAAGCTTGGTAGCATTGTTACAAGATGGAGAAAAATTTATAAAAAATAACACGAAGAAGCGTTGGAAGAAAGCACCTGATGGACGCATTGAAATGCCGGATATACCAGAAAGAGCAGCACTTGAATGTATTGTGAATGGGTTGATTCACAGAGATTACCTTGAATTGGGAAGTGAGGTACACATTGATATTTTTGATGACCGTATGGAAATCTATTCTCCCGGCGGCATGTTTGACGGTTCTTTTGTACAAAATCTTGATACGGACCATGTGCCTTCCAGACGGAGAAATCCGGTTATTGCAGATGTTTTTAGTCGTATGAATTATATGGAACGAAGAGGAAGCGGATTCAAAAAAATCAAGGATGATTATCATAGGGCAGTTAATTATCGTTTGGAATTAGAGCCTAAGTTTTATTCAGATGCAACATCATTTTGGGTAACGCTTTATAATTTGAATTATAATGTGACAATTGATGAAATAGGTGTTGGAGCTAAAAAACAGCCGTTTGAGGATGAAGAAACAGTCGTTTCAGCTAAAAAACAGTTGTTTGAAGCTGAAAAAGCAGTTGTTTCAAATGAAAAACAGTCGTTTGAAGGAAAGGTCAATAAATTGCGGATGAGTATACACACAAAGGGAAGAATCTTGCGACTTTATGATGTGATTGGGTTAAATACCTTTTTTTCCAGAGCAGATATAATGCGGATAACAGGGCTTACATCTTCACCAGCAGGCGATTTAATTAAGAAAATGAAAAATGAAAATTTGATAGAATCTGTTGCTGGACATGGGAAGGGCAAGTATAAATTTAAAATATAGCTTTTAAGTAAGCGCTTTCAATTAGCTACACACTGTGCAACTAATTATGACTGCCATTGACCTTCCAAATCCAATCCCGCCACAGCCCCAACAAATCTCCTTACCTCATCCGAAGCATCAGAACTATAGAGCAAACCATAAGGAATGCTGTAATCCCAACGAACCGGGATGGAAACTAGACCGGGATGCACATCCTGCCAGCATTCAATGGTGAGAAGCACTTTCCCTGTTTCAGCACAGCGGTTGAACACCGTCATATCGTAAAAATTAGGTGTATCTTCAATCTGAATGGAGGGGTGATTCTTCTCTAAATCGTTTCGGATAAAGTCATTTGTTCCGGAATCGCCTGACGGTACCATCATCAGCGTCTGCCCGTATAAATCCTCTATTTCTATGAGTTTTTTGGAGGCAAGACGGTGGTCGCTTGATACAGCTATCATTTTTTTATAGGTACCAAGGGGTAAAAACTCACATCGCATGAGCCATTTCCTAGAATCGCATACGCCAATCAGAAAATCAAACTTTTCCCCCAGCTTTTCAATTTCAGACAGAATTCCCTCATGGTTATCCTCGAAGGGAACAAGGTGCAGCTTATAGTCCGGGAAATCTTTATTTACACGATACCATAAATCCATAAAAGGCTTTGCAGGATTCAATAGCGATGTACCCACGCAAAATGTGGTGTCATGAGCCACAGCTGCAGCATTGGCACTTGCAATGGATTTTTTGGAGTAATCAATCATAAACTTTGCGTCTTTGTAGATAACCTTTCCGGCAGGTGTCAGATGAATGCCCGAGGGAGTGCGCTCTATCAGCTTCAAATTCAAATGATTTTCAAGGGAATTCATCTGTTTCATAATTGCGGTAGGTGAAATATACAGATGTTCAGCGGCTTTTGTAAAACTTCCGCAGTCCACAACCGTTATAAAAGTATCAAGAACAGGGTTATACATAGCGAACCTCCTAAAAGGGCATAAACCATAGGTTAATACTGTCATAACATATTGGAGATTCTTTGTCAAATCCGAAAATAGTATAATATCTATAAAAATTATAATAGATGCAGAAAGAGGAATGGAGGTAGGCAAATGTCAAAGAAACTGATTGCTTTCTATTCGAGAGCAGATGAGAACTATGTAAACGGCCAGCTTAAGCAATTAGAGATTGGCAATACAGAAGTGGCAGCAGGTATGATCAAAGAGTTGACAGGTGCAGATATGTTCAAAATGGAACAGGTACAAGCTTATTCCAAAGACTATAATGAGTGTATTGCACAGGCACAGGCCGACCAAAAGCGTGATGCCCGTCCGGAACTGAAAAATTATCCAGAGGGCATGGAAGAATATGATGAGATTTATCTGGGATATCCAAATTACTGGAGCACCATGCCCATGGCTGTCTTTACTTTTTTGGAGCATTTTGATTTTGCCGGAAAAACAATACACCCGTTTTGTACCCATGAAGGAAGCGGAATGGGCAGCAGTGAAAGAGATATTAAAAGGCTGTGTCCTGGTGCAAAGGTGGAAAAAGGTCTTGCAATCCACGGTGGCAGCGTAGAACGTTCCAGAAACGAAATAGAAAAATGGATTTAGGAGGTTTTTATTATGGATAAGAAAGAATTTGACATGATGAATGTATTTGGACAGGGGGAACCAAATGTGAATTTCGCCCAGTATTTTATCGGAGATTCCTTTTTGAATCCCCTGACAGTACAGGGAGAGTGTCCGGTATTTCTGGCAAATGTCACTTTTGAACCCGGATGCCGGAATAACTGGCATATACACCATGCCAAGAGTGGAGGAGGACAACTGCTCATTTGTACAGCCGGAAAAGGATGGTATCAGGAAGAAGGAAAGGAAGCTGTCAGCCTGACTCCGGGAACTGTGATTACAATTCCGGCAAATGTAAAGCACTGGCATGGTGCCAATAAAGATGAATGGTTTGCCCATATTGCAGTGGAGGTTCCAGGTGAGGAAACCAGAACGGAGTGGTGTGAACCTGTAACGGATGAAGAATACGGAAAATTGGAAAAGGAGGTGTAATGATGGCAAAGGTAACAGCAGGAAGAGATGAACTTGGTGAATTTGCCCCTAAGTTTGCACAGTTAAATGATGATGTATTATTTGGTGAGGTATGGGCGAGAGAAGATAAGCTTTCCGCAAGAGACAGAAGTATCGTAACGGTAACGGCTCTTATGGCAGGCGGAATTTTAGACAGCTCGCTGAAATTCCATATCCAAAATGCGAAAAATCATGGTGTGACGGCAGAAGAAATGGCGGAAATTCTTACCCATGCTGCATTTTACGCAGGCTGGCCCAAGGCCTGGGCAGCATTCAGAATGGCAAAAGAGGTGTATGGGGAATAGCATTGTGAAGAATAAGACTTCCTATTATTACGACGAACTAAAACCGAAAGAATAACGGGGATAAATAATTTTGGACTATGTTTTATACGAAATATAATGAAACAGGGATACCTTGTGCAGTTCGATTGAGACGAACTGCGCAGGGTATTTTTTAGTAAATCTTATATTAGTAAATCATAATTGACTAAAATGTAGTAGCGTGGTATATTATAGTTAATATAAAACGGAGGCAGGAATATGTTTATTGGCAGAGAGCAAGAGTTGGCATCCCTAAATAAATTATATGAATCGGACAAATTTGAGTTTGTGGTCATCTATGGGCGACGGCGTGTGGGTAAAACTGCGCTCATTAACCAGTTTATCAAGGATAAAAAAGCAATCTACTTTATGGGCGTGGAGAGCAATGCTAAGCAGAATTTGGAAAATCTCAGCAAGAATATTATGGAGTACAGCACGGGGGTACAAGTGGATACCTCTTTTCTGTCATTTCAGGCAGCATTGGAGTATGTGTTCCAATTAGCAGAGAAAGAGCGACTGATTTTGACGATTGACGAGTATCCCTATGTGGCTCGTTCTTCCAAAAGCCTTGCTTCTACATTTCAGCTTTTAATTGATAAATGTAAGGACAACTCAAAACTGATGTTGATTCTTTGTGGTTCTTCCATGTCCTATATGGAAGATCATGTGCTGGCTTATAAAGCACCTTTGTATGGCAGACGGACAGCACAAATGAAAATTCTGTCCTTTGATTTTGCGGATACATGCAGATATTTCAAGAACTTTTCGGATGAGGACAAGGCATTAATCTACGGTATTGTAGGTGGAACGCCTCAATATCTGTTACAAATGGATGACCGGTTAAGTGTTGAGGACAATATCAAGAACACATTCTTAAACCAAACATCTTCCCTCTTTGAGGAGCCGGAAAATCTGTTGAAGCAGGAGGTACGGGAACCGGCAATTTATAATGCAATCATTACGGCAATTGCAACCGGCGCTTCTCGTATGGCAGAGATTTCTACCAAAGTGGGAGAGAGCACCAGCGTCTGTGCCACCTATCTGAAAAATTTAATGGCATTGGGGCTGATTAAAAAAGAAACGCCTTATGGAGAGAAGACTTCCCGAAAGTCAATCTATGTCATTGATGATAATATGTTCCGGTTCTGGTATCGGTTTGTACCAGAGAATAACTCCATCATTGCTCGTGGAGCTGCCGATTTGGCTTATAGACGGATTGAACCGTATCTGTCGGATTATATGGGAAAAGTATTTGAAGAAATTTGCAAGCAGTACCTTTGGAACTTGTTGCTGAGCGGCGAATCTCCTGTGGAGTTTAAGGAGCTTGGCCGCTGGTGGGGGACTGATCCATCCACCCGTAGTCAGACAGAGATTGACATTATGGGTGAGCAGGATAAGGATACCGCACTGTTTGGCGAGTGTAAGTGGACAAATGAGAAAGTGGATGTGGGAGTTTTAGAGACGATGGTAAAGAGAAGTCAGATGTTTCATTATAAGAAGATGTACTTGTATCTGTTTGCTAAGAGTGGGTTTACCAAGGGCTGTGTAGAGCGGATGAATGAACTGCAGAATGTGACACTGGTAACGTATGCAGATATTTTAAAGTTATTATAAAAGATGAATGCTGTTGTGTGCAAATGCAAAGCGGATGAAGAAGAAAACTGGGAAATGTGGCACATGCATTTTTCAATAATTTTACGAGGTTGCAACTTATTCCGATATAAAGTAAAATGGTTTCTATAAAAGGAATGGAGGAACTATTATGAAGAAGAAGGCTGCGGTAGCTGCATAGCAATGGCTATGACATCTAAAAATGAAAATTGTGATAGCCATTGTGTTTCCTAAAAATAAATATATTAGGAGGCAGCTATGAGCTATAAGCGAGCAGATGACATTCTGCCGGAAAGTATTCTTGAGAACTTGCAAAAGTATGTGAGCGGCGAAATGATTTATGTGCCCAAAAAGAAAGAGTGCAGGAAAAGATGGGGTTCCGATACAGGCGCCAATGAAAAATTACGCTTAAGAAATGAACGGATTTTTGACCAGTATCAAAAGGGCATTTCGACGAAGGAATTGGCACAGAGATATTACCTGACGGAAAAAAGCATACAGAGAATTCTTAGGAATATGCGAACGAAACCTCCTATGGAACGATAATACATCTAGTCATGGAGGGAATATAATTGAATAGAGAAAATAAAAGAAAATCATTTGAAAAGGGATATTACAAAAATCATGCCTGTAAAGAAATATTTGTATGTAAGCTTTGTGGAAGGCAGGTTGTACCAGAGGGTGCAGGTAGTGGACATAGAAACCATTGCCCTAATTGTCTGACAAGTTTACATGTAGATATAGAGCCGGGAGACCGGGCATCAGATTGTGGCGGTCATATGGAGCCGGTGGCTGTGTGGGTGAGAAAAAATGGTGAGTGGGCAATCATACACCGTTGCAGCCGGTGCGGCCAAATGAGTTCTAATCGAATTGCAGCTGATGATAATCCCATGAAGCTTATGTCTATTGCAATGAAGCCGTTGACGGCACCGCCTTTTCCCCTTGAGCGTATGGAAGAAATGACAAGGCTTATGGGCGGAGATGGCAGCATAGGGTAACATTTCTATAAATGATTTGCCTGCAGGCTCTGTTACCAGATGTCTGCAGGCTTTTTGTTTGCGCCCGGTACGGGCGCAATCTAATCAGTGAAAGTAGGCCACAGTTAGGGATAAGGCTGCATAACAAGTCGAAGTCCAATAACTACCTGGAACTAACTGGGATAAATGTGGCAGACACATGGAGCGAAAGATTGGGTTCTTACCTTGGGAGGTCTCGTCAGCGGATGGAACTGCATCAATAAATGCACATGAAATCCGTAGTAACAACGAATGGCGAGAAGTCAGCAGAGGTCATAGTACCATTGTGGCTGCAAACATGGTGGGAAGGACTGAACTTTAGGGGATGTGAGTAAATGAATGTAACCAATGATGGAATTAAGGACAGACAACTTCATATTGAGGGCTATCTGCAAATAGATGTAGAAGAATATAAAAATGGGGTGTTGATAGATGGGATGGAAGAATAATCAGGAAGACGAAAAAAATACAGAGTGGATGCCATTGGATAGTAAATTGAGAGGCAAGGTTATCAGAAAAATCTGGTTTTCCGGTATGAGCCGACAGAGTTTGTTTGGGATAACATTCGCTTTCATTTGCATAATTGGAACAATACGGTTGATAGCCCTTAAGCCTAGAGCAATGGACGATTATATAGTCGGCTTTTTAATCGTAATGATATTATTTATCATGCTATTGATTGAGGTGATTATGAGCCTAATTCCCATGATAAAGACCACGATTTATGTTTTTAGGGGAAAAGGGTATATTGGTACTGCAAAAGTGCTGAAGACACGGTATGACGATGGAAGGGCATGTGGTAGGGAAATTGTGCACAGAGCATATTATGAATTGACCATTATGATGAACAAGGAGGGGAAAGAGGTGCAATATGAGTTGAGTTTTAATAATTATTGTGGAGAATATGAGCGAGAAACAGTAAGGTGGAGAGGAAAAGAGTTAAAAATAGATAAGGAGTACGTAGTGGTGGTTACGGTTGATGAAAGGTTTTTTGTATTACTGGAGTGAGAATTTTAAGTTTTCGTATTTATCAGTTTATGAAGGTAAGATAAAAAAGATATATGGTTAAGAGAAAAGAGACATGAAAGGATTCTAAAAAAGATAAAAGGAATAAGTAATTTTATAGGCTGGATAGAAGAATTCGTTCTTGCATTTCATTTCAGCTTATGCTATAGTGTGTTTTGTTGGGAATGAGGTTCTCCCATGGGTATTAATCCCTGAACCGCACTTAATGCTGATGACTTCTGCGAAATTATTACGCAGGAATTGTCAGCTTTTTTATTTCTGCGATTTAGGAGGTTTATATGTTAACTAGTATTGCAATGATCGTATTATTAGGATTATTAGTGGGTTGGATTTTTTCAAAATGCAGATTGCCAAGTTTGCTCGGAATGATTATTGTGGGTATTATACTCAGCCCGTATGCATTGAATTTAATTGATGAATCAATACTTATGATTTCGGGAGACTTGAGGCAGATAGCTTTGGTAATAATCCTTACAAGAGCCGGGCTGTCCCTTGACATTTCAGATTTAAAGAAAGTTGGCAGACCAGCAGTTTTTATGTGTTTTCTTCCTGCATGTGTAGAAATGTTGGGGACAATTGTTTTAGCGCCAATTTTACTTAAAGTTTCTGTGTTAGAAGCGGCTGTTATGGGGAGTGTAATTGCTGCTGTGTCTCCTGCTGTTGTTGTACCGAGAATGATTCGATTGATGGATGAAGGGTATGGAAAAAACAAAAGTATCCCACAACTGATTCTGGCCGGCGCTTCGGTAGATGATGTATTTGTTATCGTAGTATTTACAGCATTCACTGCGTTAGCATCTACGGGTAAAATGTCCATATCAAGTTTTATCCAGATTCCAATATCTATTGTTTTGGGCATCATTCTTGGAAGTAGTGTAGGCATATTATTGGTTTTATTCTTCAAGAAGAATCATATGAGAGATTCGGTGAAAATACTGATAGTACTTAGTATTTCTTTCTTGCTTTTGGAAGTACAAAATAGATTAGAAGGAAGTATTCCGGTTTCCGGTTTACTTGCTATTATGAGTATGGGTATCATGTTGAAACAAAAATATGATGTCTTAGCTTCACGGTTATCTGCAAAATATAATAAACTGTGGATTGGGGCAGAAGTATTTCTATTTGTGTTAGTTGGCGCAACTGTTGATTTGAAATATGCCCAATCAGCAGGTATATCTGCTGTATTGCTTATTATTGGGGCATTACTATTTAGAATGAGTGGCGTGGCGTTATCGTTAGTAAAAACAGATTTGTCAAAAAAAGAAAGACTCTTCTGCATGGTAGCTTACACTCCAAAAGCAACAGTCCAAGCGGCTATTGGTGCAATACCGTTGTCAATGGGATTGGACTGCGGGAATATAGTTGTAACAGTTGCAGTATTATCTATTTTGATTACAGCTCCGTTTGGTGCTGTATGTGTAGATAATTTATATAAGCGGTTATTAGAAAAGTAATTGACAAAAGATTTCAAAGCATTTCTACGAATTTCGGTTGATAGGAATGCTGGAATAAAAAAAGTAAAAATCTTTTGGGTGCCCAAAATAATGATAGCACTGGGGAAAAATAGTAACGATTATAAGGAGAGCAGACAAAATGAAAATATATGTAGATGCGGACGCCTGTCCGGTAGTTTCCATTGTGGAGCAGGTGGCGGCAGAACATAATATTGCAGTGACGCTTTTGTGCGATACGAATCATGTATTGAACTCTGCTTACAGTGAAGTGAAGATCATTGGAGCAGGGGCAGATGCGGTGGATTTTGCGCTGATAAACCTTTGCAGGAAGAATGACATTGTCGTAACACAGGATTATGGCGTGGCTGCAATGGCTCTTGGGAAAGGGGCATATGCCATACACCAGTCAGGGAAATGGTACACGGATGAAAATATAGATCAGATGCTTATGGAACGGCATCTGGGCAAAAAAGCAAGACGGATGTCGGGAAAGAATCATTTGAAAGGACCGAAGAAACGGACAGAGGAAGATGATGTACGGTTTCGGAAGTCCTTTGAAAAGTTGGTAATTCGTTCGTTAGGTAAAATATGAAAACAAAGTGCTTTCATATTTCACTTGACTTACAAATCTTACGAGTGTAATATTTATAGTAAGAGAAAATTTTTTATCCATAAATCTTACATGTGTAATATTTACAGGCGGAAATAGATGTCTCTTTAAACCAATTTTCATTTGCGGAGAGGGAAGTATGGCAGGAGTTATAAAGGGGAAAGGAGAAAATGATTATGCTGCGGAAAAAGATAAAACGGGTTGAAAAGACCGGTTTAGCAGAAAGGAATAAAATGTTGATTGTAAAAGTGCTGACATTAGCGGCGATTGGCATTATGGTGTTTGGGATGGCAGGCTGTGGTGATGAACCAAGGATAGCAGAAGATACCGCAATAGCTGTAACGGATCATAAAGTCCATACCCAAAAAGAGAATGATGCTGCCGCCAATGCAGAGAGCATAGCCGCCATCTATCGGGATATTTATGATAAGGCAATAGAAACGGACACAATAGGCAGTCTGGAAGTGATTCGAAGTATTGTTGCCAGGCTTGGCGAAAATGGATATGTGGCTGTTGACAGTGAAAATCAGGTTGACATGACAAAAGCAGAAGGGGCAGTGGAATTTTGCAAAGCAGTAGAGGAAAAGGAACCGGCAGAGCTGACGATAATAGCGGTTACGTATTCGGGTGGATTTACAAAATATGATTTAAAAACAGAGGATGGTAACGTAAATATTGTCAGAGGACATTACCAGTATGACCAACAGGGATATCTGAAAAACAGCAGTACAGTAAGCTATCAGGCTGACTTATGGCAATATACAAAGGAAGGATATTTATTGTTTGAAGGAAGTTATTTTTCGGATGAAAATTATGTACTCACGCTAAACGACACACCGGAACATGTTGCACTGAGGGTATTGCCGTTAGGCAGCAGGTTAAGGGAATGGAATCGGCAGTATGTGCTGCCGGTGGGGTATGGGCAAAATAATATGTTTCTCTCCGATTGGAGTGAGGATGATTTTGGTGATTTAGATTTTTATGATATATTTGATACTTTTTATCCAATTCTGTATAAAGAGCCTGTTCCCTATATGGTAGATGAGAATTTAGGAGATGGGAGTCAGACGGTTTATCAAATACCGGAAAATGTGTTTGAAAATGTCATTATGACTTATTTTCATGTAGACAGAGAAGTGATTCGGGCAAATACAACGTATATTTCAGAGGCTGCAGCTTATGAATACAGACCAAGAGGTTTTTATGAAGCCCAGTATCCCGATATTCCATATCCGGAAGTAGTAAGCTATGAGGAAAATCAGGATGGAACGATCACGCTTATTGTCAATGCCGTATATCCAGAGGGGAATACATCTAAATTATATTCCCACGAAGCAGTGGTTCGTCCATTAGATGACGGAGGTTTCCAGTATGTATCCAATCAGATGCTTTCGGCTAAAGAGGATTATGATGCATGGTGGTATTCAAAGCGTCTGACGGAGGAAGAATGGAAAGAGCTTTACGGCGGGAAGACACAAAAGGAGCAGTGCCTGCTAACGGAAGCGGAAAAAGAGGAATTAAAAAATGACGCATTGGCAGCAGCTTGGCAGGTAAAGGAAGTGTATGAAAATGTGGAGATTGTAGATGGACCATCCTATTGCTCTAATATCAAAGGATTTACCAGGGAGCAGTGCAAGGAAGTGGTTACCCTTCTTGGAAAGGCAGGCTTTATTAGTGTTACGGAAGATGCCAATATGGAAAACTATGAGAAGATTCAGGATTTTTATGCTGCCTATCTGAAAAAACGCGATGCAACAATGACTATATTCAATATAAATCCGGATGGGTTTATAGGGGCTGTGACCTTTATATATAGTGATGATAAGCTGCAAACCTACTATGTGGGAGTTGGCTGGCAGGAAGAAGGTATTCCAGAGCTAAGGGACACTTTAGTCAGTGACATAGCAGAAATAAAGCTGACAGAGAAAGGATATTTTATTTATGCCTATGAAAATGTAATTGCCCATTCAAGTCTGCGCCAGTATTGGCGGATAAAGCCCCTTTCTGATAAGTGCAGGGAATTGACGGCTAAATATATAGATGGATTAAGCTATGTGAATTACAATATGCTTGTAACCAATTGGGACAAAAGTAATGTGGAAGATATTTTAATGCCATGTATGTTTGAAGATATATATTATATGGCTACAGGAGAGGTTTTTCGGACGGAAAATGGAAAAATACCTGCCAAAGTGTATGAAAGGATCATGACTACTTATTTTCCTCTATCAATAGAACAATTGCGGAAAAAGTGTAAGTATGATGAAGGAAGCAACAGCTATCAATATGAGATGATATTTGCAAGTCCATATCCTCCTTTTGGAGAGGTTGTGGATTATAGAGAGAATTCAGACGGAACAATCACGTTATTTGTAGATGGGATATGGCCGGATTATAATTCGGATCTGGCATTTACAAACGAAATAGTTGTAATGCCATTTCCAGATGGTACGTTTCGATATATTTCCAATGTCATAGAGCAGAAAGAATTGGAACTGCCGCCAATATCAGCAGCTACGAATAATCATTAGTGAAAGAGAAAGGACAGCAGACATGAAAAAAAGAATACTAATTATTATGCTGCTATGCAGTGCCTTTTTGAGTGCCTGTAAGAAAAATGGGGAAGAGAAGCAGATAGAAAAAGGGTACGATCTTCCTCTGGATGAAAAAGTGAGAGAGGAAGCTGAAAGTGATTGCATAGAAAAAATGGAGCTCATAAGTGAACTTTGTTTGCCATTTTATAGTGAGGGCAGGTATCCGGATACACTTCCTGACAACATCATTTGGCAGGCGTCAGAGAAAATTGCGGAAAGTGGAAATTGTGTAACTTTCAGTGAACCATATGCCAACATGGAACATTATGAAAAGTTTGAAGAATTCTTAGATTCGTCCGGATTAGGGAAGCCCGGTTCCATGATTGTTTATACGGTACATTTCAACGGGAGTATAAGCAGGGAGAAATATATTTATGATGGCAACGACATGTATGTTGTGAAGGCAAATGCTTTATGGAATGATAATAATAAATCTATCATGACATATATTTCCAACACAAGGATAAAAGAATGGAGATATACGGAGAAAGGGTGGTTTTGTTATAAACTGTGTGTGCCGGAGTATCCGGAAGTGACGGAAGTGGTAGATGGAAGCTGTCTCATCAGAGTAAAACCAATGACGGATGAAAATAGAAAAATGTCAAAACAGTGTGTATTTGGAGTGGCTTATCAGGGAAATAATCTGTTATGCTCTAATTGGGATACAGAGCATATGGCGGATTTAGACTATAATGGTATGTATGAATATTTCCATGAAATGAAATATGGGGAGAAGTTTCAACCGGAAGAGAATCAAGAGGGAATACCAAAGGAACAATTTGAAAACCTGATTATGGAATACCTTCCGATCACAGAGGGGGAAATACAAAAGTATGCTGTATTTGATGAGGAGAATCAGAGCTATGTATGGGAAAGGATAGGCTGTTTTAATTATGCTCCTACCTTTTTTGGCACTTCCGTTCCGGAAGTCACATACATCAGGGAAAATGAAGATGGAACAGTTACTCTGACCGTAGATGCAGTGTGTCAAATGATTTTGTGTGATGATGCAGTCATAACTCATGAGCTTACAGTACAGTTTGCAGAAGATGGCAGTTTCAGGTATTTGGGAAATAAAGTTTTAAACAATGGAATCCACCATATACCTGTTTACCAATACCGTATCAATAAGGAGAGATGATGGATAGCACTATAACAAGGAGTAAGCAGATAATGAAATCGGGTAAGCGTCTAAACATTGACCATTACCCGATTTTCTTACTCCCAAATATTCAGATCTGACAAGATAGACTTGGCTATCTTAGTTGCATTGCTTCCGGTGGCGTTAGTATCATTTTGAATGTTAATGGCAAAGAAGTATGTATTGCCATTGGTTTCAACGAAACCTACAAACCAGCCATTCACATCCTGACCGTCTATGCGTCCGGTTCCGGTCTTTCCATAAAAACTTTTGGTCTTAGATGAAAAAAGGCAAATGGAATCCTTCACTGCATTTACATTTTTCGGGGTAAAGCCAAAGCAATTGCTGTATAGGTCTGTTAAAAGTTCAACCTGCTCCACAGGAGAGATTTTCAGGGAAGACTGCAGCCAATAGGAGGAAAGGTCTGAATCTATGCTTTCATTTCCATATCCAATTTTCTTAATATAGCTCCTGCCAGCGGCTGCACCAAGCTCTTAGTCTATTTT
>CAMWWJ010000049.1 GCA_947177925.1 uncultured Lachnospiraceae bacterium | reverse complement strand
TCCATATTGTTTTTTTCATTCTCATTGAATTTGTCTCCTTTCTCTTTTATGTAAACAAGTTGTATGTACAACTTTATTTTAAAGCTCACAAATATATCATGAGCTCTTCCAAAAAACCTTGGGTATTTATTATATCATATTCAAAATCCCTTTGCACCATCTTTTATGTAAATCTTTCTTTTTTGTTCCTCCAATCTTTTCCACCTGTTTTTTCACAACTCATTTCCTAAATGAAAAAATTATGATAAAATAGAAAAAAAACACTTAATAAGGAGGGTATTCTATGTCCGGTAAAATAAAAGGAATTTTTATTACTATCATAATCCTGATTCTCTTAATAGGGCTACCCACACTTTCCTCTTTCCTGCAGCGGGTACCGGAAAATCCGGAAGGGACCGTTGGCAATAGTGCAGGAAATCTGAACAACGGCGGGCTGTTCTGTGAAACAGCGGATAAAATCTATTTTTCCAATGCTTACGATAATAATCGGCTTTATTCTATGAACAAGGATGAAACAGACATAAAAAAACTGGCGAATGTTTCTGTAGAATATCTTTGTGCCGGCGGAAATTATCTTTATTATCATCAAAGCTCCAGTAAAGGAGGCTCCGGGCTCGGTTATGTGAGAAGTGTTTCCGGTCTGTATCGAATGGACTTAAAAAGGAAAGCCATAAAAGGACTTGCCAGCGAAGGAAGCGGCATGGTACAGCTTGTAAACAATGAAGTATATTATCAATATTATAAAAAGTCCGAAGGTGCTTCTCTTTATTCTTGTTCTTTAGATGGAAAGTCTAATATTCCGGTAATTCCGGACTTAATAAATCCTTCCTGTGTATGGAACAATCAGATTTATTATACGGACACTGCCGATGCAAGGGGACTGTATGTCTTTGATCCGGCTACGAAAACCTCCAGCTTACACACAGCCGGAAACATCTGGTTTCCCCAAATACAGGATTCCTATATCTATTATATGGATGCTTCTAACGATTACTGCTTATGCCGTTTCCGCTTATCGGATCAGGAACCTGCCGTTGAGATACTGACCGCAGACCGCGTGGATACCTTCCTTGTTTTTGGCAATATGATCTATTATCAGAAAAACGACAGGGAAGCGCCTGCCTTAAAGCGAATGGGGCTTGACGGAAGCAATAACGAAATGGTTGCGGAGGGCAATTATGAAAATCTTAACGGTGCCTCCTACTATATCTATTTTAACCGTTTCGGAGAGCCCACACCTGTTTATCATACTCCTGCTTCTGGTTCCATTCAGGTAGCGGAATTCGAAGGAGCAAAAACAGCAGCTATGGAAAATCTAAAGGACGGGAATTGATTTTAGGAATAACTTTACATGCAAAAGTGGCAGACTACATACTTTCGTCTGCCACCTTTTTTATTGATTATCGTTTTGAAATAATTACTTTTTCTTTTATTTTATCTTGATCTTAACCTTGGCCTTCTTATTGCTGCCATCTGTAGAAGCCGCAGTAATGGTAACTGTCTTACCTTTTCCTGCTTTCTTCGTTTTTACCACACCCTTGCTGCTTACTGTTGCATACTTGGTGTCAGAGCTGGTCCACTTCAATGTTTTGTTGACGCTCTTTCCGGTAGTCTTAATGGTAGCTTTGATCTTCACTGATTTACCGGCCTTTACAGATTTAGAAGCTGCTTTTAATTTCACGCTCTTTACCGCATGCTTCATGATCTTAATCTTATAACTTGCCTTTTTGCCGCTTCCGTCCTTTGCCTCTGCCGTAATGGTCACTGATTTGCCAATACCGGCTTTTTTCAGGGACACCTTACCCTTAGAGTCCACCGTCGCATATTTTTTATTGCTTGTCTTCCATGTAACAGCTTTGTTGGAAGCATTTTGCGGTGTTACGTCTACTGTCAAAGTCACCTTCTTGCCTGCTGCCAGCTTTTTGGAAGGACCGCTTATGGAAAGCTTGGTCACTTTTACCTCTGCGGGCTTTTCAGGCTGTGGCGTCGGTTTTGGATCTTCCGGTTTTGGATCTTCCGGCTTGGGATCTGTGCTTTCGGAACCTTTTACCGTAACGGCAAATTCTACCTTCTTATCTCCCAATGCTGCAGTAATCTTTGCATTTCCTGCTTCTATTCCCTTTACGATACCGGTTTTGGATACTACTGCAATTTTCTCATCGGATGATGTCCAGAGAACCTTTTCCGTCGTATTTGCCGGTGCTACCGTAACATTCAGCTTCACGGTATCACCTTTATTGATGGTAACCGAAGTATTGTCTGCAGTCATATTTTCCGCTGCAACCTGCTTTGCCAAAATAACGGTTCCTCCGTCTTTTGCTGCCGGAATGCTCACGGTCACGTTTCCTGATCCATCTACCGTATAGCTTGCATCATTATATAAATCCTTGTAAACCGTTCCTTCTGCGCCGTCTACCCCAAAGGTTATCTGCTGTGCCTGGTCCTTGATATTCATTCCCAGATAAAGCGTTTCACCCTTGTAGCTTCTGCTTGTAATATCGTATCCTTCTGCATCGGATGCATCAATGGTCACACGATTTCCTTTTGCAAATACGGCTGTATATTTATTTCTTATGGAAAGCAACGTCTTATAGTGATTGAGCACACTGTCCGCTTCAAATTCCTGCTTTGCTGCTTCCGTCCAGTCAAAGTCCTGACGGTTTTCCTGGAAAGGATAGTTATTGGCGCCTGTAAGTCCGATTTCCTCATTGTAATAGATAACCGGCATACCTTTTGCCGTCAACTGCAGGGTTACGGCTACCTTATAGAGCTTACGCGCTTCTTCTTCACTTAAGCCGGAGCCTGTTTCATCATCATTAGAGCATAAACGGTAAATAAAACCATCCTCATCATGACTTCCGATGAAAGAGCCCATTGTTGCCGTATTGTTAATCTTTCCGTTTCTGTCTGCCAGAGTACCTTCCACAGTTTCAATGCTGCCTGTTACAAAGTTCTGTGCAAAGTCATTAAAATCAAAGTCTAACAGCGCATCCATCGTACCTGTTCCCAGTTCTCCGCCTGTACTTGCATAGCCTCCGCCGGCATATTCGCCAATCATCTTAAACTCCGGGTTTGCCTTGGTCAGTTCATTTTTGAATGCTGCCCACGTGGTAGCTTCCACATGCTTTACTGTATCCACACGATAATAATCAATATCGTATTTTTTGATCCAGTCTACCTGCCATTTTACAAGCTGATCTCTTACAGCGGGATTTTCTGTTACAAAATCAGGAAGTCCTGACAGACCGTCCCGTACAGTATCGCCATCGATTGTATTGGAATCATCACGAAGCATGCTGATATAATTGCCTTCACCATCTTGTATTATATTGTTGAAATATTCTTCTGTATCATAGCCCGCATGGTTGATAACCACATCTACCATCAGCTTCATGCCTCTGGCATGTGCTTCTTCTAAAAGCTTTTTAAACTGCTCTTCTGTTCCAAGATGCTTATTTAACTTGGTAAAATCACTTGCCCAGTAACCGTGGTATCCGTATGCGGAAAGTCCCTCCGTACTGCTTAAATCCTGTGTGATGTTTTCCACGATTGGTGTAATCCAGATCGTATTCACGCCTAAATCCTTTAAGTAATCCAGCTTTTGTGTAAGACCTGCAAAGTCACCGCCATGGTAGCAGGATCCGCCGCCGTCCTTTTCTTTGGAAGTGCTTGTATTATAATCGCCTACGCCATATGCATCGTTATTGGATGCATCCCCGTCATAAAAACGGTCTGTTACTGCAAAATAAACAATTGCTTCATCCCAGTCAAATTCTCCTGCTGCTTTCTTCCGTTCCGTTATTTGGATTTCGCTTGAGCTTGTATATTTATTTCCATAGATATCATATAAAACAACTGGAATCGTATACTTGCCCGGTGCGGTACTGTCTACAACAGAAATAGTTCCTGCCAGATCCGACAATTGGGGATCTATTGCAAATTCAGCCGGTCCTCCAAGTGCGCTTAAATCAGCAGTAATATTTTTGATTTCAAAGTTTTCTTCCACATTGGAATCTGCGTAATTCAGCTTTATGCCTAAAACATTATTTTGGTTATAATCCATGGTTTCAAGCTGCAAGCCGGTGTTCATAGTCACCTTGTCCTTAAAATTGTAATAAGTACAGGAATTGGACAGTACATCATTGCCTGACACGGTGTTTGATACCGTAACTTCATTGAACTTATCCAACACTCTTTCACCATCTACCACATAGTAGTATTGATAAGTAGCATTTGAACCGCTTGCTACATCCGCAATGTCAAGGTCATAACAAAAACGTTCTTCCTCGCTGTTATAAGTCATAGGATATTCCGTTCCATCAATTACAATGTTTACCTTACCGTCTAAGGAAGCCATTTCATAATTCAGATATTTCTCATCATCCCTGTAATAGAAATGAATCTTATCATGTTCGCCGTCCATCACATAGCCGATATTATCGGGAGTGGTGGATACCACGCCTTTTCCCTGCACAAACTGAGCCTTCAAAATAGTCTGGTCGGCAGGCATATTCAAATAATTATCTCCGCCGTCTTTTTCAGCCCATTCCGTTTCTGCATTGGTCCGCCGCATAATAAAGCCCAGGCTCATATCTGCAACAGAATCCTTGATCTTAATCTTTGCTACATGCTTTCCTCCAAGATCCCTTATCGGAATCTTTGTTTCATATCCACTGTTCCATGTATAAATCTCCCAGTTTGTATAATCTGCTGCCGCTCTGTCATATTCAATCAACATATAGCGTTCTCTTGGCTTTAAGGAATCCAGATTTGGAACTTCTGTATAAATGGTCTTGGAGCTGGACACGATATATAAATCCACTTCGCTTCTTCCCGCTTCATTCGTATATACCATTCCCTTGGAAGAATTCTGCCAGGTCCAGCCGCCATAAGACCTTGCAATAATAGCAAGATCCTTATAGGACAATTCCACGCTTGCCCTTAACCAACTATTTCCGTTTATCTCCACTAATGACGTAAAGTCATAAGGAACTCCGCCGGAAACCTTATACTCCCACAACCAAAGCTGTGCTGCTGCAGTGGTCATACGGGATGCTTCAAAGTCGTAATAATAAATATTATAGGTATAAATTTCGTCTACTACGGAAATCTTTACCTTTGCCGTCTCTGTTTTTCCGTCTTTTTCATAGGATGCGGTTACCTCTACCACATCTCCAACTTCTTTATTTACGATAACGCTGTCCCCATTCAACTCCACATCGGTCACTCCGGCTTCCAGGCTGTAAGTAACGGGAACCTCTGTAAACTTACCTGCATCATCATAATATTTTAAGGTAGAAGGAAGTGCCTTGGCATTGCCCTTCATAACGGAAATGCTTCCGCTTGGAGAGGAAAGTCCCGGCATATATACAACGGAATTTTTCCCGTCTGCCGTTGACACGGTTTTAGGATTGAGTTCGTCTGTAATCCATGCTCCGTCAACCACATATTTGTATGTATAGACACCCGGATTTACGTTTTCTACCGTAACTGTAAATACATCGCCCTCTTTGACCATTTCGATCCCTACATCCCAGTCATCGATTACATCACCCCGGAGCAATACCTTTTTCGCATTGGCTCCAATGCCTGTAGCTGCATTTAAATTAAATGTAATGGAATGATTTTCCTTATCCACTACAGGGCTTTTTACAATGGTAATTCCTGCAGACACTTCCGCATCCTCTGAGCCTTCTATTACATCATTATTTCCATCCGTCTCATTGAAAGAAACAGTACTGCTGTTTTCCTCTGCTTCCTCTACAAGCTGTATCCCGTCACCAGCTGCATGAACCGGAAAAACAAAGCCCGATGCGGAGCCGGTTACAAGCATTGCCGTTACAAGAAGCCAGCTTATTCCTTTTGCTAGTATACTTTTTCTTTTCATACAATATCCTTTCTCAGAATAAATATTCCTTTTGGTAAAAGCAGGGCAGATATTGTATTTCCAACATCTGCCCTGACTTATTCCGGTTATTTCATAAGGCTAACTATTTTTTGATTTTCACTTTCTTTGTAGCGCTGTATTTCGCACTGTATACTTTGTTTCCTGCTGAATCAAGCTTGTATGCTCTTGCCTGAACATAGTAGGTTTTTCCTTTTGTCAGCTTCTTAATCGTAACTGTTGTTTTCTTCGTGGTGGTCTTCTTTGCACCCTTCATGTTTTTCTTTGTGGAATATCTTACTTCATATCCGTCTGCGCCTTTTACTTTCTTCAAAGTAACCTTGATGGCTTTTTTGGAAGAATTCTTAACGCTCTTAACGGTTGCCTTAGCCGGTTTGGCTACCTTTGTCCACTGTGCATAAATGGTAGCATTTCCAGTTACCTTTGTGCCTGCTGTTACCTTTGTGCCTGCTGTTTTAGCAGTAAACCAGCCTTTAAAGGTATAACCTTTTCTTACAGGGCTTGGCAGTTCACCATAAGTGCCGTCATAAGTAACTGTCTTTGTGGATGCTTTCAGCTTTGTTCCACCGTTTACATCATAAGTCAGTGTATAGGTGTTTGCTGTCCATTTTACATTAACGGTAATATCTGCTGTTACATTTGTAAAAGCCTTATCCCAGCTTGCAGTATATCCGGTTTTGGTTGGTAACGCAGGCGCTGTAGCTGCCTTGCCGGATTCTACAGTTTCTGTCTTTAACACCTTGTCGCCGTCCTTAAAGGTTACGGTAAATTTCTTTACTACTACCGGTGGCTCTTCCTCTTCCTCTCCCTTAACTTTTGCAGTTACTTCTGCTTTTCCAGTAGTAGGGTCAGGATTCTTTACGGTAAAGACTATTTCGCTGTCTTTCTCTACTGTAAGAGTATAATTTGCCCAGTCATTTTCATAATCCTTGTACTGATGTTTCCATGCAAACTGTTTTGGATCCTGTACCGGTGTATATTCATATGTGCCTGAATTCATGGAAACAGTAAGTTCGTATTGCTTATCTCCGGTCTTTTCCATCTTTATGGCATCGGCAAGCTCCCAACTGCCTAAAACAGGAGTGCTTCCGACAATATATAATTCATCTTCCTGAAGTTCTAATTCTTTGATTTCTTCTTCTAATGCTGCATCCTTGAACCAGCCATAGCCAGGTACATAATATGCTTCTGTTAATCCAAGATTTTTGATATCCGCATTCCAGACATCCTCGCCGCCATCCACTGTATCGAACTGCAATCCCTGAATGTTGCTACTGTCCAAACCTACATAACCCCATTTACCAGGCATTCCGTCGATAGCCTCTAACTGATCTGCTGCCAAAAGGGTTCTGTATTTCTGCCCTGGCCATGCAATAATGTTCAGGTATGGACCTGCCTCTGTCAAAGTGGCTCCGCCCCATACATTCACTGCAAAATCGCTAACGCCCATCTCTTTAGCATCGGCAATGTAATAATATACTTTCAGCTTTGTCTTATCCGGCTCACTGATTCCCAGGTCTTCTCCGCCCAGTTTTTCGGAAAGAGCTGCATCCTTATACCAGTTTGCATCTGCCGGGTTAAAATAAACAGCTTCTAAGCCGCTGTCTGCAACCTGTTCATCCCAGCATGCATATACTGTAGGCGCTTTTGTTTCCTCTGCATCTGCTCCTAACATCTCTACAAACTGGATTCCGCCTACCTCTCCGGTAATGCTAACGGTAACATATCCAAAACCGTTTTTGCCATCTAAAAGAGTCGGTTTGTTTTGTGCACCCCAGGTGCCGCCTACTACTGCTTCTTCGCCTGCAGCTTTCACGGAGATTTCTCCCCAGCTGTTAAAGCCCCAGTCTGCCAGAGCGGTGTCATCCGGCAGCTTAAAATATAAGCTTATATCATTGCCGCTGACATCATTGCCGCTAACATCATTGTCACTGACATTGCTATCACTGACTGTTCCTGCTCCTTCCTCCGCATTGGCTGTCAGCGGTGTAATCGTCATAGACGTAAGCACCATGGCCACAGCCATGAAAAAGGACAAGAACTTGTTTACTTGTTTCTTGAATTGACTTTCCATTTTCTTTTCTGCCTCCCATTTTTTATTTTGTCTCCAAGCGCCATTTAAGCATATAAAGACAATCTAATTATATAAAATTTCATGGGCTTTGTACAATAGCTTTTTGAGAAACAGAAAATTTTCGGTAGTTTTCCATAAAGTTACTTTCAGATTTTTGGTTATTTTTTTATGGCATAAAAATAAGCCGGCATACGCCGGCTCCAAACTGCAGATATTTTAGGAAATGAAAAAAATAATCCCCGATTTTAACATTAAAAAAGGAATCTTTAAAAAACGGAAAAACATATCCGTCTTTTTCCCATACGCATACTTTCTTTCCTCATTCCAGTAATACTGGTACATCCCTCCCGCATAGCTGCTCCTCCATGGCTTTCCGGGACCCATATAATGAATGATTGCAGGCCTTTTCATCAAAAAGGGGGCAAAATTATAGCCTAAATATTCCCACCACCGCAGTATATTAGGATTTAGATTGTACCGGTCATCCACTACTGCGATTCTTCCTTCATACAGTACATTGATCAAATCCTGATCCGGGAACTTCAGTCTTTCTCCCCGCTCCCTTAACATATCAAAAACATCCTGTACTTTCTGTTCCTTTCTAAGAACTGTAAGATTGCACAAAAGCACGCCGGAATTAATATATCTGTTCTTTCCCGTAAATCCCAGCTCCTTCCAATAGGGGCTGCCTTCTTTATCCTGCAGTCTGTCACGTATGCCTGCAAAAAAACAATCTTCAAGAGGCATGGAATAAAATTCCTCCAGGTTGTCCGTTACGATCATATCCGGATCCAGATAAAGAACCCGGTCCAGTGTTTCCGGCAAAAGCTTTGCTACAAGAATCCGGTAATACATTTCCTTCGTAAAATAAGAAAAGCTGGGAGCCTCAGAAAACTCCTTTTCCGAAACAAATATTTCCGTAAAGCTTCCGCCATATTTTTTACAAAGACGTTCCAGCCTTTTCAGGTTCCTTTTGCTGACTCTGGAATGTATGAGATATACATGGACCGCAGTTTTCTCATGTCTGGAAAACAGTGTGTTCAACATAATATAAAGAGGATAAAAGTAAGTATCATTGATGGTTACTGCTACATTCATGTTTCCTTCTCCTGTTCTTTCTGATTCTGATTCCCACAAGAATGGCCGCCAATACCACAATACCTGTTCCTGTATAGAATACTTCGGTTTTTATATAAGTGCGCACCAGCACAAGGGGCTCTATGCCTGGCACCTTTATTTCCGTTTTTCCGGTAAGGACAGCCAGTTCTTCCAGTCCTGCCTGCCTGCCATTTATATATGCCTTCCATTTGCCTTTTGGCAGCATGAGAGAAATCTCTTCTTGATTGGGATTATAAATCATGCAGATTTCATTTTCCAAAACCAGGTTTTCCTGCTCGGTTACCGTATAGGCAATTACATTTTCCTGCAGATTATCAAGAAACTTCATGTTTCTTTCTATTTCCTCTGACGTCTCACAGGAAAGTCCTTTATGCTCTTTCCGAAACTCCATAAGACCCTTATAATAAGAGACCA
Source organism: uncultured Lachnospiraceae bacterium (assembly GCA_947177925.1). Taxonomy (GTDB): domain Bacteria; phylum Bacillota; class Clostridia; order Lachnospirales; family Lachnospiraceae; genus RGIG3040. The sequence continues at coordinate 4,766 of CAMWWJ010000049.1, read as the reverse complement.
TATCCGGATATTCTGAAATGCTGTCCCATTTAATGCTGTTTACAAAATCTCCTGCACTATAGGAATTGCCGTAAATCTTTTCGGGGTCATCCTCTGCAGCCTTGCTTCTTAGCATTTCTTCCCCCGACTGGATAAAAGGCACTCCCTGAACGGTCATGACGATAGCTGCCGACAGCTTGTTCCTCTTCATCCACATTTCTTCCGATTCCCCGCTGCAGTTCTGCCTGATCAGGTCCCACAGCGTATATCCGTCATGACAGGAAGCATAGTTGATACATTGAACCGGATCCTTTGTCCAACTTCCCATGGACTCTTTCGTCATCTCCTGTCTTGTTGCCGCCACTACACCAAACAATACGGAATTTTTCGTAAAATCCTCTTCAAATATGCCGCTTACATATTTTTGTATCCCTCTCCGGAATACATTGGAAAATACTGCGACTCCGGGCATTTCTACGGCATTTTCCGCTTCTGCCATCACGCCCGTGCTTATGGTGTCGCCGCCTGTCCAGCCTTCTCCATATAGATAGATGGTTTCATCGATTTTATCCAGTTCTTCCCGGATGAGCTTCATAGTGTCTATGTCAATCAGTCCCATCAGGTCAAACCGAAAGCCGTCCACATGATACTCTTTTGCCCAGTAAACTACAGAATCCACAATAAATTTTCTTGCCATTGCCCGTTCCGTAGCTACTTCATTGCCGCAGGCAGAGCCGTTGGAATAAGAACCGTCCTCTCCAATCCGGTAATAATAACCCGGCACGATTTTGTTGAAATTGGATTCACCTGCTTCGCAGGTATGGTTATATACCACGTCCATAACTACCCGAAGCCCTTTTTTATGCAGGCTCTGTACCATTTGCTTATATTCCTTTACCCGTACCTCTCCATGATACGGATCTGTAGAATAAGAGCCTTCCGGCACGTTGAAATTCTGTGTCATATATCCCCAGTTATAAGAATCCTCCGGATGTTCTTCGTCCACCTCACTAAAATCCTGACTGGGCAGAAGGTGCACATGGGTAACCCCCAGGCTGCCAAGATAATCAAGGGCCGTTGCCTGACCTTTGGAATTTACCGTCCCCTCTTCCGTAAGCCCAAGATACTTTCCCTTTTCCTTTACGCCGGAATGTTCATCTATCGTATAATCCCGTATGCTCATTTCATACAGGATAATATCGCTAAAGGAAGCAAGAGGCGGCTTTGCTTCTTCCAAAAATCCCTGAGGATCCGTATTTTCCAGATCTATGACCATTCCTCTCATTCCGTTCATGCCGCATGCCCTGGCATATGGATCCACTGCTTCTCTTGTTTCCCCAAGGACCGTTACCGAATACGTATAATACACGCCGGAATAATCACCGGTCAGCTTCAGATACCAGGTTCCCTTTTCGTCCCGATCCATTGGATAAGCATTTATGAAATCGTCTCCGTTTCCGGTTTCATAAAGCCTGACTTCTACCTTGCCGGCAGTAGGCGCCCATACCCGGAATGCAGTAGCTTCTTTTGTATAAACGGCTCCCAGATCATCCCCTTCATAAGTATAAGCCTCTTCAAAAGCTTTGCTTGAAAATACGGCTCCGGCTTCTATTGCCTTTTTTTCCATGCCCTCTATAGATAAATAATTGCACTCAGACAGCTTTACAGCTTCTTCCAGCATTCCTTTTCCTTTTATCAGATTTCCTTCCTGAACCAGCTCCAATTCCTTCAGCGGATAAACATTTCCTCCCTCTTCTTCTATGGAAACAGTCAGCTTCTCCGCCTGCTCTTTTGAAAGTCCAGGATGATATAATGTGAAGGAAATTCTGTTTACATCATCATATTGTGCCTTTAAAATCCGCTGCCCTTCCTTTATATCCTGTCCTGAATAAAAAATCTGTTCTTCTCCCTGCAGGAAATAAACGGAAAGCACTCCGTTTTCCGCTTTGGACAAGTCCAGATACCGGTCCTGGTCCACATCCTTTTTTTCCCAGTCCTTATATTTGATCAAGATCCCCACTTTTGTATTTTCATCTACATCTTCCAGGACTACCTGTGTGCCCATCCCACCTTCCCCGGAAGTTTTGGAAAAAGCATATTCCCTTCCTTCTGCACCAGACCTCCAGAGCCAAAGGCTCCAATCCTCATAATCTCCATCATGACGGGTATAATGTATATCCAGCACCAGACGTTCTGACGGCTCCGCCTGTACAGTAACGCCCGAAAAAAGCAGGAGACCCCACAAAAAGAAAGAACACAAGCATATATTCCGTATTTTCTTTTTCTTCATTTCTTTCTCACCCCATTGTCCCATATAGGAAAATCCAGACGATTTTTTAATCTTCCACGAACCGATAGATTCGTTCCAATGCCTTGTACGGCTCAAAATCACTCATATTCGCCTGTTCCGCCAGTTCTTTTCTAAGCCTGCCATCCATTGCCTTTATGATTCCCTCCGCAATTCCTTCCGGCGTCAGCTTTACTAAAATTCCTGTTTCATAGCGGCTTAACTGCTCCTTATTGCCGTGACAGTCCGAAGCAATTACCGGCTTTTGCAAAATGACCGCTTCCGAAATGGAGGTACAGCAGCCTTCATATCTGGTTGCCTGCACATACACATCACAGGCTGCCATATAAGGATATGGGTTATCCACAGCTCCTAGCAAAAAAAAGCTTTCCTCTAATCCGTTTGCCTTGATAAGCGCTTCCACATTGGCTCTTTCCGGCCCTTCCCCCAGCACATACCATTTTACGTCATAGCCCTGCTTCCTCACAATGGAAAGCGCAGGAACTGCAAGATCATATGCCTTTACAGGTGCGATTCTTGCTGCCGTTAGTAAAAGAATCTGATTTTTTTCATCTCTTTCTTTCACCGCTTTTAAAAATGCTGGAGACAGCTCCTTGGTCTTTAATGCCTTTTCCCTGATTTCCTCCGTATCCAGCAGATTATAAAACACATCCATCTTTCCTGCCATTTTAGGATAAACCTGGGCAAAATGATCACATATGCTTCTTGAAACGCAATAAATGGCGTCTGCTTTTTCGTAATATGCTTCCTCCAAAGCCGGACAATATCCACTGTCTAAAAATTCATTATGCAAAAAGGCAATTTTCTTTTTTGCCTTCACATGATCCATCACATAATAAGTAGCGGCTCCCTGAATATAGGCAACTGCCAGATCATAGCTTTCCTCCTGCTTTGGGGCATGGTCGGACAAAAGCTTCCAAAACAGCTTTTTAAAGTCAATCCCCTCATGCTTTCTCTGGTAGGATGCCATTTTCCACAAATAGCCTGCTTCCTTAAAAAAGTAGCCCTTTTGAAAGCCCTTCTTCAAAATATACCCTGCCAGCACTTTCTTACTGGTCCGGTCCAGTACCGACTCTTTACAGGGAGCTTCATTCAGTACCCTGACTCCCTTTGGCACATAAGAAAACATTTCGCCTCTGTTTATGATGGAAAAAAGGGAAATGTCATATTTCTCTGTATCCATATATTTCAGCATGGAAAGCAGGCACTTTTCAGCGCCTGCCCTTCCCATCGTATTGATTACAAAAAGAATTTTTTTCTTCATTGTATCACTTCTCATTCTCCTGCTCTTTTATTTCCTTGATTTTCTCTTCTATCTGGGTAACATCTTCTTTCCACTCCAGCATTCTGATACGAAGCTTCTTATAAAATTCCAGATCCGTGTTTTCATTGCAGCCATAATCTATTGCAAAATTGTTCATCATGTATGGATTTTGCTCAAACTTATATACGGCGCACTCCTCATCCTCCATATAAAGCTCTATCTGGTCCGGAAATGCCTTGCTGTACTCTTCCAGCCAGCATGCCAGCTTTGCCTCCAGTATCCTTCTGTTTTCCAGTATATTATAAAATTTCATCGTACCGGTTTCGGATATTCCAAGCACTTCTCTTGTAAATATGGTATTGGCTTCTTCTTTATCAATCGGCTCATTTTTATATTGCTGATCGCTGTAACGGACCTCATTGTATATAAGGGGCTGTTTTTCCAAAACGAAAAATACATATTTGGTAGGTATCTCCAGATACATATTCTCCTTGTACACTTCCATATTGGTAATAAATTCCCAAAGCTCATAATGATATCCCCTGTTTCTTACCATTGCAAGCTCTTCTACGGGAGATACCACTGTCCAGGTTCCCCTTGGAAACTCCTTATCCGCCATTACACATGTTTTTGCTGCCAGAGACGGCTCCAGATAATAGTGGGACTGTATGGGCATATAGCCAAGATAATAGGTGACATAAAACAGCGCTGCCGCTGCCCCGTAGCCTCCAAGGGTACCGATGACCTTTCCCCATCCTGGCAGCAGCCTGCAAAACAGCTCCACAGGAAATGCCAGCATAAGTGGAGCAATATACCCCATGAACATGGACATTCTTTCTTCCTTCATCAGCTTGGGAATGCCCAATATCCCGTAACTGTACATGATTACCACAAGCATCAGGAATATCCATATGCCTCCATACATGCAATCTTTCCATGTTACTTTTTTAAACAGGAGAAGCACTGCGTAATACAGGACAAAGAGCCCCATACATATCCAGAATACATTGCCCCAATAGGAATTCATGGCTTCCACCTGAAGTTCATAGATTGCCACGAGCTTATCCCCTATCTTTTCCCATGCAGTCACCTTTTTGGTTTTTGCTGCCTTTTGATTCTGGCTATCCTGATTTTCACTTTTCTTCTGACTATCTTCCTCTGGCTTGGTATCCGCATTTCCACTCTGGCTGCCGGTATTAATCACACCCATTGCCC
>CAMWWJ010000048.1 GCA_947177925.1 uncultured Lachnospiraceae bacterium | reverse complement strand
ACTGGACTTTCACCAGTAAGATTAGTGCCATGCCCGGCACACATTTTAGGCATATCGCGACACGGATGTCGCTATATGCCGACCCGAACGGCATCCATTTACCTTCCTCAGGCTGTTTAGTAAAACCACCATCAAAAACACAGCAGCAAATCCGCCATCATCCCTCTTCCGCGTCCCCTCGTCCATCCCCTACAATTCTTCCAATTCCCTCTTCCAAACAGCATAAGATGCATCGGATGGCATACGCAAATCACCTCTTGGCGAGAGCGCAACGCTTCCTACCTTTGGTCCGTCCGGCAGGCAGGAACGTTTAAACTGCTGGGTAAAGAAACGGTGGTAAAAGGTCTTCAGCCACTTTAATATAGTTTCTTCTGTATACAGGTTTTCAAAGGCAGTCAATGCAATTCTGTACACCTTGGATGGGGAGTAACCGCATCTTAGCATATAGTACAGGAAAAAGTCGTGCAGCTCATAGGGGCCTACCAGGTCTTCCGTTTTCTGGGAAATCTGCCCCTCCTTTGGAGGCAGCAGCTCAGGACTGACAGGTGTGTCCAGCACATCCTTCAATATTTCCTTCAATTCCGGTTCCCCACAAGTTTCTCCATAATAGCCTACCAGATGGCGCACAAGCGTCTTTGGTACACCTGCATTCACTCCGTACATGGACATGTGGTCGCCGTTGTAGGTAGCCCATCCAAGGGCAAGCTCTGACATATCTCCGGTACCTATTACAAGCCCGCCAACCTGATTGGCAATATCCATAAGCACCTGGGTCCTTTCCCTCGCCTGGCCATTCTCATAAGTAACATCATGCTTTTCCATGTCCTGTCCGATATCCCTGAAATGAATCGTTACCGCCTCTTTAATATCCACCTCCTGCAAAGTGGTACCCAACACCATTGCAAGTCTGCAGGCATTGTCATAGGTCCTGTCCGTGGTGCCGAAACAGGGCATGGTAACCGCATAAATGTTTTTCCTGTCCAGCCCAAGCAGATCAAAAGCCCTTACCGTTACTAACAAGGCAAGAGTGGAATCCAGCCCGCCGGAAATTCCGATTACCGCACATTTGCTCCCGGTATGCTCATACCTCTTTACAAGCCCGAAAGATTGAATAGATAATATCTGTTCGCATCGCTTTTCTTTCTTTTCCTTTTCAACCGGTACAAAAGGAGTCTGTAAAAAGCTTCTTGTGAGCTTTGTTTCCTCTCTTACAATGGCAAATGGAATCGTCAGGTAGCCTGCTGTCTCATTTGTGGCATCCGAAGAGTTCTCAAAAGTGTTCATCCGCCTTCTTTCCATTTTCAACCGGTTAATATCTATATCTGCATATAAAATATGTTCTTTAAAGGGATTTTCTTCTGCTAACATCGTGCCGTTTTCCGCTATCATATTGTGAGCGCCAAACACTACGTCCTGCGTAGATTCTCCTGCTCCTGCGCTTGTAAAAATATAAGCCGAAACCAATCTTGCACTTGCTGACTTGATCAGCATCTGTCTGTATTCATCCTTGCCTACATTTTCATTGGAGGCAGAAAGGTTTACAATTACATTTGCACCGGCAAAAGCATGTGAGGTACTTGGAGGATTGGCTACCCATATATCCTCACAAATCTCCGCTGCCACTGTCATTCCTTCCAGAGCATCCGTTTCAAACAGAATGTTGCTTCCAAAAGGAATTTCCATTCCGGCAAAGGTTACCGGAACAGCCTGGGCATTTCCTTTTGCAAAATGCCTTGTTTCATAAAATTCTCCATAACCGGGAATATGGGTTTTAGGAATGAACGCAAGCAGTTCTCCGCAATTTATGACTGCTGCCACATTATATAATTTGTTTCCTGCCTCCAACGGCATTCCCACAAATACAAGAGCATCCAGTCCATCCGAAAACTCCACGATCTGCTCCAGCGCCAGTTTTGCTCCATTTAAAAGCGCTTCCTGAAAAAACAAATCCCCGCATGTATAGCCTGTAATACAAAGTTCGGGAAATACAATGATTTTTGCCCCGTTTCCCTCTGCCTCTTCCAAACATCTGCATATTTGTTCTCTGTTATAATCCGTATCCGCCACTTTTATTTTGGGTGACACTGCCGCTACTTTAATAAATCCATGCTGCATAGCTTTTCTTCTACTCCTTTTCGTCGTTTCACAAACCTTTATCATTCTGCCTTCTGCTCTATTTTGCCAGCTTTAACATTTCCTGAAGCTCCTCTATGGAATATGTGTAATTTTTATTGCAAAAATGACAGTTTACCTCTATTTCTTTGCCGTCTTCTATCATTTCCTGAATATCCTTCTCTCCTATGCTGACAATTGCCTTTGCCACTCTTTCCTTGCTGCAATTACAGGAAAAGGCAGTGGGGACTTCATCCAGTATTTCCATGGAAAGTCCCTCCAGCAAAAGCTCAAGAAGCTCCTTTGGAGTTTTCCCTTCCTCCAGCAAAGCGGTAACGGATGTGATTTTCTCCAGATTTTTTTCCAGCTTTTCAATCACTTTCTCCTCCGCAAAGGGCATAAGCTGTACAATGAATCCTCCTGCCTGCTTTACCGTATTATCTTTTTCCATAAGCACCCCAAGCCCTACGCTGGAAGGCACCTGCTCGCTGGTAGCAAAATAATAAGTCAGATCGTCTGCAATTTCCCCTGTCTGTAATACAGTCTGTCCCGTATAAGGCTCTTTTAATCCCAAATCCTTAATTACATTTAAAATGCCGATTCCTACCGCTCCTCCTACATCCAGCTTCCCTTTTTCATTTGGCGGAAGCATTACCTGGGGATACAAAGCATAGCCTTTTACCTGTGCTTTGGAATCAGCCGTCACAGTGAGCCCCTTTATGGGACCGCTTCCCTGTATCTGAAGGGTCAGCATATCATTTGCGCCCTTTAACATACTTCCCATCATGGCTCCTGCCGTCAACAGCCTGCCAAGGGCTGCCGTTACTACCGGACTGGTATCATGAGCGATTCTTGCTGCTTCCACCATATTTTTTGTAGTACAGGCAAATGCTCTGATCTGAGCATTTGCCGCCGTTGCTCTTACAATATAATCCTTCATTTTTTTCATCCTTTTCCCTGCTCTTTTGCTAAAACAAATATTCTCTCACTTTTTTCATGAGGCTGTTCATGGGTTTCTCCGTCAAACGCTTCTAAAAAAACAAGTCCGGCCTCCTTAAGAGCCTCCTTCATTTCCAAAAGCGTATATCCTCTTTGATAATGGGTTTCCTGAAATCTTCTATATAACTCTTCTTTTTCTCCTTCTTTCAAAAAGACAGTCAGGTCATATTCATTCAAATGCCTCTTATCATCATAATAGTTTTCCCAGATAAAGCTGCATTCTTCCCTGTTTTCCGCAATTACCGCCTCTCCAATCACTTCCTTATATTTGTATACAGTATTAAAATCAAATAGAAAAATGCCCTCCGGATCCAGATAATTATTTACAAGCCGAAAAGTCTTTATCAGTTCTTCCTTTTCCAGAAGATAATTGAGCGAATCGCAAATGCTTACGATTGCCCTGACCGTACCATATAACTCAAATTCCCGCATGTCCTGAAGCAGATACAGGATGGAATCCTTCTTTTTTTCCCTCTGCTTTTCCATTGCTATTTGAAGCATGTCCATGGAATTGTCAATGGCAATCATATCATAGCCTGCCTGCTCTAAAAGCTCCGTAAGCGTTCCGGTTCCACAGCCCATATCCAAAAGCAGTCCGTCCTCTATCCCCTTTTTCTTTAAAAGGGATACAATAAATCCGCACCATTCCTCATACGGGGTCTCATCCATAAAGATATCGTATACCTTTGCAAAATCCGAATAAGCTTCCATTTTCCTTCTCCTATTGCTTCAAAATATCTTCCAGCTCCAAAAACAGCCTGTCCATCTCTTCATCAGTTCCAATGGAAATCCGCAGATAATTGGATATTCTTTCCTTATTAAAGTAGCGCACATAAATATCTTTCTTTTTTAGCGCTTCAAACAGCTCCTTTGCAGGATAAGTCTTATGGGACGCAAAAATGAAATTACTGTAAGAATCCTGAAAAGAAAATCCAAGCTCCTTTAATTTCTTTTTGCTTCTTTCCCTTGTAGCAATGATTTTTCCGATTGTTTCCTTAAAATAAGCCTCATCTCTTATACACTCCACCCCAAGGGTAATTGCCGTCTGATTCATTGTATAAGAGTTGATGGAATACTTCACGTCATTTAAATAAGAAATCAGTTTTTCGTTTCCCATGGCAAACCCAATTCGAAGTCCTGCCAGGGAACGGGATTTGGAAAAGGTCTGCACCACCAGCAGATTATCATATTTTTCAATCAGGGGCAGGCAGCTTTCTCCTCCAAAATCAATGTAGGCCTCATCAATGATCACAATTACATTCCGGTTCGCCCTTATAATATCTTCTATAAATTCTACCGGCTTTAGTACCCCCGTTGGGGCATTTGGGTTCGGGAAGATAATACCGCCGTTTTCCTTAAGATAATCCTCCTTAACTATGGAAAAATTCTCATCCAGAGGTTTCCGCTCATAGGGAATCCCGTACAACTGTGCCCATACATCATAAAAGGAATATGTAATGTCCGGGAATAAAATGGGTTTCTCTCCGTTAAAAAATGTTAAGAATGCCGTTGCAAGCACATCATCGGAGCCAACCCCGACAAATACATTTTCCTTTTTCAATCCATAATAATCCGCCAAAGCTTTTGTAAGTTTCCCTACTGTTGGATCGGGATAAAGCCGCAGAGTATCAACGGAAAAATTTTCTATAGCCTCCTTTACAGCCGGCGCCGGCGGATAAGGATTTTCATTTGTATTCAGCTTTATCATATTTGGTCTGTCCGGCTGTTCTCCCGGCGTATAGGGAATTACTTTTCTGACGTTTCTATCCCATCCTGCCTGCTTTGTATCACACATAAATATTCATCCTCTTTTCTATTTGTTATATCATAATTTTCTCCAATCCATATACCAAATGGATTTAGGGTAAAAAATTTATCCAGATCATCTACCGTATTCTTTCCGATAATAATACGATCCGGCATATGTTCTTTATGAATGGTAAAATACTCCACCCACTGTTCATTAAATGCCGGGGTGCTTATGGTAGTAGGTGTTACATAAGTGCCTTTGCCGGAAAGATTATAAATCCCTTCGGTGCTTAACAGCAGCATCTTTTCCTTTTGATTCCCTGCCTGTACCACTTTATGGAAATCCTCTGCCCGTTCCAGATCCTCTGGATATATAAAGATTCCTTTTAACGGTCCAAAGGAAACCAGTTTTCTTTGTTCTAAAATATTGGCAGGCGGATATTCACTGACCCTCACATAATATCCCTTACAGAATATCAGGCTTAAGACAAATATGCCCACTGCCGCATACATCGCCCATTCCACCTGTTTGATTCCCACTTCTCTTCCATAAGAGTAAAACAAAAACACCAGTGCCAGAATGCCTAAAACCAGATAAGAGCTGCTGGAAACCGGTCCCACATTGCTTGCCAGCAAAATTCCCGCAAAGGCAATGAAGGTTACGATCAGCAGATAATCCCTGATTTTCCTTATTTTACTCCTTTTTTCCGCTATCCAGTAGACCGGATTCTTTTTTCCTAACAGAAATGCCAGCAAAAATAATATGAGATACCGTACCTGCAGCCTGAATGGTCCCCATGGAATGCCAGCCAGATTGGCAAATATTACAATCATGGAGCTGACAACCAGAAACACCAGCACCTGGAAGCAATAGAAGTGCTCCTTTACAAAAGAAACAAGCCATTTCTTGCCGGGAAGGCAAATCGGAATCAATATTCTGCATAGAAAGGCAATGACCCAGCAGGGAATCAGTAAAATCGCTGCCTGCACCACAGCCTCTAACCATCTTTCAAAAAACAATGCCCATTTTGACATCATATCAAACTGATGGGAGCCATCCGAAAATATATGTGGAATGCTGGAAATGATTTCCTCCCCATTCATACTGCGCAGCAAATAAGAGAAAAAGGCAATGGCGCAAACAGCGCAGCCCAGGGTAAACATTCCCATTTTTTTCAGGGGTCTTTTATTATATTTCCAAATCAGCCATAACGCTGGTAGATACAAAATGACCATGGTAGGATATCCAAGCACTGTAAATGCCAGGCTCACCCCTGCCAGAAAAGGGGATAAGATTTTTTCTTTTTCCCCATGAAGCAGAAACAAAAGCATTGCTGTCATCCCCCAGAGCAACTGCATGGAAAAATCCAGATTCATCAGCCATTTGGGTAAAAAATTAAAATACAAAAGTCCGCATAAACAGCCCCATTCCTTATCCAGTCTGCCGGATGACTCTTTATAAACCCAAAAGGAAAAGCACAAATGAATTATCGTGGAGACAATCCTTAGATAAAGGATGATTCCGGTACTGCCTCCAGTTATTTTTACAAAGGGAACCAGAAATAAATATGGCAGAAAGGAGGATGTCTGATGTATCTCCCACATATCCAGAAGGAGCCTGTCACCCTGTAGCAAGCGGTATGGCATGGACACCGCATAGCCTTCATCCACATCAAAGCCAATAAAAATCTTATTGATTGCTGCTATAAACGACAAAACCGTCAGAATAACTATCAGCAATGCCTTATAGCTATATCTTTTCTCTTTGTTTTGTTTTGTCTTTTCCGGGGTCCTTTTTTCTTCCATACAAAGCCGGTTTCCTTTCCATTCTCTCAGTTACGTGGTATTATAGCACACTTCTCTGGTAAGTGAAAACTCCAACTGTTAAATTTTAACAGGGAGCTTTCACTTTTATACAGTTTATTCCTTCTGTCAGCCTACATAAAAGTCAATCTGCTTTTCAACCTGCTTTTTCAACATCCTTTCCTCAATATGGATATAGATGTCTTCTCCCTCCTGTTCAAATAGATAAGCAGGATTTACCTTAAGCCGATAATAATTTCCACTAATCTGCTGTAGCAGTTCGTCCGGAATATCCGCAGTATGCTGCTCATTCTTTTGGGAAATCGTAACCGTTCCAAGCCTTTTATATCTGCCGTCTTCTCTTCCGTAAAGAACCGCTTTAAATTTACAGAATACAAATAAATACCATAGGAAAAGTCCTAATAATCCTAACAATAGTATAGCAAGCAGAGCTGAAATACATAACTTTTGAAAAAATGTTTTTTCTGCCTTTTTTGCCTTTGTGTCATTCATTTCATATTCTTCTATTTCAATCTGCTCTTTTTCTTCCTCTAAAATCGGAAGGGGTACCTGATAGTTTTTTTCTGTTATCTCTTCCTGATTCTTTTTCTCTCCCTGGTTGTTGTCGTTCCTTGTATCGGTATCCCCGGGAATGCTTTTTGTGTCTTTTTTCTTTTCCGCACTTTTGGCATCCTTCTTTTCAGGTGTAATCATTCCTTCTCCCGGTACTGTTTCAACCCCACCGTCCTTTTGGTCCTTTTTGCTTTTTCGATCCTTTTCTTTTTCTTTGCCGTCTCCTTCCTTTATTTTATTTTCCTTCTTTTTATCATCATCCTTGTCACCATCACCGTCCTTATCATCTTTCTTCTTTTTATCATCATCGTCATCATCATCATCATCAGAGCTCTTTTTTTCCTCCTCATCCGGGGTTCGCTTTGCTTGAAAAGCCTGATTTACAGTATTTCCAAGCTGGTCTCTTACCTGAATTTCCAGATCCTCAGACTTAGAAAGCATGATTTCATTTTTTTCCGTCCAGCTTTTGCCGCCATCGTAGGAATAGGCAGCTTTTGCAAGTCCACAGCCATCCTCATTATCTTTGGCAGTGACCTTTATTACCGCATTTCCTGATTTCCAGTTGTCAGGCTCCATTTTTATTTCTTCGATTACAGGCGCTGTCCTGTCAATTCCTTCTATCTCCACGGATACAGTTTTGATATTATGTAAACTATCTCTTACCTTGATTTCATATTTTCCGTTTTCGGAAAAGGCATGTCTGTTTTCCAACGTCCAGCTTTCTCCACCATCAAAGGAATAGGGCGCTTCATCCAGTCCACAGCCTTCATCTCTTGCCTGAACCTCCAATACTGCCCTGTCTTTGGACCATGTCTTTTCTCCAATGGTAATGCTGTTTTCATAATTCGTGTTTACTTCTCCTTCCGGCGCATTCCTGTCGAAGTTATCCACCGTTATGGATTTTGTAACCATATTTCCCAGCGCATCCTGAACTTTCACTTGATATGTACCATTCTGGCTGATGACATACTCTTTCGTTCCGGTCCAGGTAACCCCGTCAAAGCAATATGGCCTTGCAGGAAGCCCTGCTCCGCTGTCGCTTGCCGAAGCACTCAGTGTAATAGTTGTGGCTGTCCATTCTTTTCCGTTTATGATTACCTTTTCATGAACCGCTTTTTCAAGCATGGCTGTTGGAGCTGTTACGTCTATAAAATCAACGGAGACTCCTTTGCTTGTAATGCCATTTCCCAGCTGGTCCTGTGTTTCTACATAATAGCTGCTATTGGCATTTACTGTATAAGTGGAAGCTGCTGCCTTTTTATTTTCGCTGTTGGCAGCAATCCAGTCTGTTATATTGCCGGAAGTATTTTTAAAACGGAAGGTCTTTGTTTTATGAGGTCTTGACTCCTGATCGGTAGATGCTGCCGCCAAAACCGCCTGAGTCCCATACGTTCTGCCGTTTGCGGGATTTACTGCAGTCCTTCCAGAAGGTGTGGCGCTCAATTCCACAACAGGCGGTGTCTCATCAATGCTTGCAGCTCCTATAGCGGAAGGAAGCTTCTTATACAAAACAATCCAATGAAATTTTCCATTGCTCCCCAGTCCATCCCCAAAGGAAGAGGAGGGTCCCGCAATGGCATAGCTGCACTTTTTATACTCCTCCTCCGTTACGGTTACAGAACCTATGTTTTTCGTTCCCATACCATATAGAACAGTTCCCGAAAGACCAAACCAGTGTTTCCATTCTGCCGAATTGGAAGTATGCCCATTGCACACATGCCCGCCTCCCGATACATTGGTTTCCGAAGCATCAATTTGAGGCACTTCCACTTTATTGGTGATTCCCACATATTGATAAGTAGTATCGCTGCAGCTTTCTTTCGGATCTCCCGTATTATAAGAGACAATTACTTTGCCATTCTTCTTATAATATCCATTAGCGCCTGTACCTGCAGTGTCGTAAACAGCCGTTACCGTTCCTTTGCTTTCACAACCCGATTTGTTGGTTGCAGCATAAACAGTATCCTCTAACAGAAATATCATGGCCAGGGCTGCCAGCCCTGCCTTAAATACCTTTTTCCTTTTTTTGATTACTTGTAATATTTTCATAGTTATCCTTTCTTTTTTCATTCCTTTATTCGTTCCCTGTATTGGGCAGATGTGTTTTTCTGTTTCTGCCCACTGTCCAAATAAAGTCCCCCATCTCTCTTCTTGTTTTTGAACCATCTCCTTTTCTTATCATTTCATTTTTGTTTGGGAAAATGCGATAGACCGTATCACATCTTGGAAAGGAATTGTATTGTAGCATTTCGTTTTTCACTTGTCTACCCTGCGTACAAAATTTTCTATTTTTTTGTTAAAAACCTCCAAAAATTATGCTTTGACTACATTGTCATATCCCGGTTTTTTTAGCATTTATCCAGTCTCACAGGATGTCAATAAAGTAGCAGGAATAGGAAAAGCCATTTCTGTCATATATTATGGCAATAAGAATCAATACGGTGAATTTTATGGAAAAAAAGAATTTCTTCCAAACCGTGAAAAGATTTGTAAAGTCCGGTTTCTTTTGGTTTGGTATGCTGTTTCTTGCACTGGCAATCGGCAAATATGCTTCTGAAAATGTAACGGTAAGCAATAGTGTGGATGGCCGGGAACTTCCCATCTATTGTGTGGAAACAGACGAAAAAAAAGTTGCCCTAAGCTTTGATGCAGCCTGGGGCAATGAAGATACTTCCACGATATTAGATATACTCAAAAAACATGATGTACATGTCACTTTCTTTATGACAGGCGGGTGGGTGGAATCCTATCCTGACGACGTAAAAGCAATTCTTGCCAATGGCCATGATCTTGGAAACCACAGTGAGAACCACAAAAATATGTCAAAGCTCACCGATGAACAATGTCAGGATGAATTGATGAAGGTACATAACAAGGTCAAGGAACTGACCGGATATGATATGTTCCTGTTTCGTCCTCCTTATGGAGACTATGACAATCATGTCATAACCAATGCCAGGGCATGTGGGTATTATGCAATACAATGGGATGTGGAAACACATGTTATAAAAGTAAAGTAGTTTCTTGGGTATTTTAAATTTATTATAATATTTTATATGGTAATCTCGTGCTTAACTAGCTGCTACCATAATATCGACCTTCTACCAGGAAAATGCTCTAAAGTAGTATTTATAAACTATTTCTAATAATAGAATAAGCATACGGCATGGAATTCACGATTATTTTATCTGAAATCGGAATCGCTCCATTAGGTATCATTCTGTCATATGCATTCCACATTGCAGGATGCACATATATTTCCGTTTTTCTGTTTCCCCTTATGCCATAAATTTTATTATTTTCAAAAACAATATCAAAACCGGCTTCCTCTAAACTTGCCATCTCTTTTATTCCTTTAATAAGAGTTGCTTGCCTACCATAAGGAATTGGATCCGCTTTTTTCTTATTTTTGCTCCAGTCAAGTAACTGCTTAGCCAAATGCCTATCAAGCAAGTTTTGCACTCTCTGATTCCAGTAATGTTTCAAACAATCATGACAAGCTGTCGCACAATGATTTTTACATTCCAACACCTTATATGTCTCTTCCATTAAATCTGTAATGCGTCCTGCAAGCATTGAACTATAGCCAGCTCCACTCGACAAACTATCAAAAAGAAAAATATCAACACACACCTTATCTGTTGCATATCTCAATCGATATCCACCTTTCAAATCATTGAATTCAACGTCCAACAATTGACCTGCAGCCAAAACCATTGCTTCAGAAAGTGTTTGCGCAGCACCTTTTATCCATAGAGCTTCTTGTCTGGTATTAACATTTTTAGGATCTAAGCTTATTTCAATCAAAATCATATCAGTCAAAAAACTATGTCCTAAAAATGCATTCGTAATGCTACTATCAGGATGTGTACAACGAATTCTTAATCTCGGATGTCTGTATGGTGGTCGTATTTTTTGAAGCCCTAATCTGTCATCTCCTGGAACAGCAGCTCCGCAATCTTCACATACTGTAAAGCCCATTCCTTCAGATCCCTGATTAAGTATTGTAAGTGGTTGATCAATCAATCGACCATATCTTACCAATTCATAGGCACTCGATTGCTTCATTTCACTATCTTTTATCGGTGACGCATAACTCGGTAATTCAGCATACGACATCTCTGCTTCTGCCTCAGCTTCTCGTATGCTACTTCCGTCTATCGGAGCAAATCCCCAAGGCTTAATAACGTGCTGATACTTTATACTTTCCTGTAAACAGAACGGACATTTCTCTCCCGGATCCTCATATCCAACCCAATTACAAGCAGTGTTTTTACAGTAAAACAGCGACTTATAATACTCTTTACTCTCAAAATACTTTCTTGCTGGATGTTCTTTATCCTCATCCTTAAATTTTGAATGAAAATTATAAATACCACCCGACTTGTATGTCTTCTTATTTACTACAATCAGTCTTCCTGGCGCATATTCACTGATTGCCATATCCAATGCCCGGTCTGGTTCCTGCTCAACCTTACTTCCTTTGCTATCCTCAATACTGAAAGCGACAACATTTCTTGGGAATGAATAAGTCGGGAATATTCCTTCTTCCAAAAACACATCCAACAATTTCTTTTCATTGTCATTGGAATCATAGTAATCATCCTTAAAAGCATCAATTTTTTCTGATAATAATTTTACCGCAACTATAAATTCCTGTTTCTGCTCATCTATGAATTCCCGTTTTGACCTCGGCACTAAGGACTTTATCTCATCGTCAGTAAATCTTTTTGCTTTTACAAATGCTAAAAATTCGTCCCGATATAAATTAAAAAATTCGATGACACCTACTGTATTCGCTGCAGTATCATATTTGTCAAGAAATTCAGACACATAAATTACATTCAAATGCCGATATATCAGTTTTCTATTATCGATATCTATTGACGGATGACGTGATTCTCCTGCTATTATTTTTTGTGGATTATTGAAGTAATAACTATCATGCGGTCCATTATCTGTATATGTAATAATCGTTGATATTGCAGAACCTCTTCTTCCCGCACGACCAGCTCTCTGTTGATAATTTTCACGCATAGGCGGAATATTTCTCAATCCAACAGCCGTTAACGAACCAATGTCAATACCAACTTCCATTGTAGTCGTGCAGCTAAGGACATCAACCGGTCCCTTATCATCTATATAGACATTCTGGAATCTTAACTCATACTCTTCTGTTGTAGACCACATATCAATCCTTTGATCCTTGTGTGATAATTGCGCAGTATGTTCTTCAGTATTAATCCTCGTCATAAGTGCATCTTTCTTTCCTGCAACGGCATCAAGAATAGGCTGTCTCCAAAACTCTAATCCTTCAAACTCATTTTTAGTCATGACCTTCGGTATTCCTTCACAACACCAGACACACTTATCCCAAAGAGTATATGGAAATACACGACCACAGGCAGGACACTTATACCAAGTATGTTCAGAATCAAAGTTTAAAGTAATAACTTGTGGATTCAAAAACAATCTGTCGTTTTCATCCTTACCTTTTTGGGTAAACTTACACAAGCCTTTGTAAATTAATTTCTGTTTATCCGTCTCTATTCCATTTACTTTTAATAACTTTTCGAAACGTGCAGGAAGTTTTCCATCAATCTCAATACCAAAACGAGGAATATTGGTCAAACTTCTTCTAACATTTCGATTTATGTCATAATCATATGCATAGCTGTCTGTTAAAATCTCAGCACACCATGCGGCAAATAATCCAAAGAACTGTTCTTCACTAATCCCCGATTCATCTCGTTCAAGATCATCCAAAACTTCATCAAGCAAAGTTCCATTACATGGTTCAATCCAACACAAACCCAGGTCAGTGAAAGATCTGAAATTACTACATAAAATTTTAAGCAAATATCTTGAATACAACTCCGGTACAGTTGCAAATCGCTGCTTCTTTAAATCCACATAGTTGATTTTTCGATTTCTTCTTACACCTCTCTGAGCTTGTCTATTGATAACCTCTTTCATCTCCTGAAGATGGTCATGCAAATCCTTTTCGTCCTCACCATAAAAGAATCTTAACTTATTATCTAATGCAATTTTTAAGAATGCAACATACAGCAAATCCATACTCGCTTCATGGTCTGTACTGTCTGCCCATTTCTGAAGTTCTCTTGCAGAAACCGTCAATGCTTTTCTCATCGCATCTTCATCAGCAACAGACGTAAGCTCTTTTGCCAGAGTAGCCGCCCTCTGTCTACTATCTGAAAACAATAATACTTTTCTTCCCGCATTTGGTGTAAGTTCCAATTTTTCGGGATCAGTAATCATCGGTGGCTGAATCATTAACTGTTCTGAAACAAGATGGAAAAATGGTTCATTTCCCTTTGTCGAAAAATCCGTAGTATGTAAATGCATTTTCCCACATCGAGGACATGTTGAGAAAGTATACACATTGGGAGAGTCTTTCGGGCTTTTCAATGTAAAAGCAACATGCATATACTGTGGCTCTCCTGCATGCCCATCATCCATTTCCAAACGCCCTGCAATAGAATTTAACCATCCTGTCTTAACGTCTTTCTTAGCTTTAAAATGTGCATTGCTAGGAATTATGTAATACTGCATTTCTTTAAAAGTTTTATCCGTAACAATACCTTTTTTATTCCATACGAAACGAGCCTGTGGTTCGTCTTCATCAATGTATCCCTTCAAAAACAAGGCCCCACAAGTTCTATCATTCAATAATTCATAAATTTTTCCGCCACATTTACATACATCATCATGATTGCCAATATATATCTTGCCCAAAGGTATATTTGAAGTATGATACTTCTCAGAACAATTAGGATTAGCACACGCGTAAATCCCTCTAATTCCCCGGAACATCATATGCAATCTAGATGGAAATAATACCTGCCCCTCTTTGTTCTTAGCCATCGGAGCCACTGACAACAATACACTTACTGCTTTTTGCGCAATCTCTTCTGTAACTTCTGGAAAGACATTTGAAGCAAGTTTTGCAAAGGAAACTGCCTTACCACGGCAAGTTTCCATGATTTTCAATAACGGTTTAAGCCTTATCAATTCTGAATACAGCCACTGTTGAACTTCTTCTTCATTTATAAAACTGCATTTATTAATAT
>CAMWWJ010000047.1 GCA_947177925.1 uncultured Lachnospiraceae bacterium | reverse complement strand
GGAAATAGATTGAGTAAAATAAGTTAAAAATTATTTTGTCAATTTGAAGTTGCAATGAGTTTAACATAAATAAGGAAGAGGCGCAAGCAAAAAATGAGCTTACAATATAGAAAAGCAGGACCCAAAAAAGCGGACAGAGTATGCTACAGTAAATGAAAAAGGCGGGTACCTGTAAAAAAGTTATCTTTTGCCGCTCTGTACGATTTTTGCACACATTTTCAATAAAATAATGATAATGCATGAAAATTGATATTTATGGAGAAATATGGTACAATAATTACTAATTATGGCATGACATAACTAATATCAATAAGAGGAGAACCAATCACCATGACCCTTTTTCTAAAGAAGATGTTTTCTCTGCCGGCAGAACTATGGCAGAACAGGCGCCTTATATGGAAGCTGTCCAAAAACGATTTCAAAACCAGATATGCCGGCTCCTATTTAGGAATCATCTGGGCTTTTGTTCAGCCCGTCATAACCATTCTGGTATATTGGCTCGTATTTGAAAAAGGCTTTTCCGCCAAAGGAGAAATCTTTAAGTCGGGTGTGGAAGTGCCCTTTGTAGTATACTTAACAAGCGGTCTGGTGCCATGGTTCTTTTTTTCCGAGGCAATCAATAATGCCACCAATGCCTTGCTGGAATACAATTATCTGGTAAAGAAAGTGGTGTTTAAAATCAGTATACTTCCATTGATCAAAATCATAGCGGCAGGCTTCATCCACGTTTTCTTTATAGGAGTGCTGCTGGTAATTTACTTTATATATGGCTATGGCTTTACCCCCTATATCCTGCAGCTGGTCTATTACAGCTTCTGCCTGTTCATCCTGGTACTGGCATTAAGCTATACCTTCTGCTCGGTGGTGGTTTTTTTCAGGGATCTGACCCAGATTGTCAACATTGCCCTGCAGATCGGGATGTGGGCGACTCCTATCATGTGGTCCTTTACCCGTGCGGAAGGAACTGGATTTGAATGGATATTCCGATTAAACCCGGTGTTTTATATCGTGACCGGCTACAGACAGGCATTGTTTGATGAAATCTGGTTCTGGCAGCAACCGGGACAACTGGCTTACTTCTGGATATTGACCATATTGTTGTTTGCCATGGGAACCTTTGTATTCAAGCGATTGAAACCCCATTTTGCAGACGTATTATAAAGCAGTGTCATGGAAACATAAAATAACATGGCTGACACAGCGGCATTCAAATAGAAAACAGGTGAACGCATGAACGCAGAAAATAAGACTAGCCCCCAAAGCGAAATCGGGGAATACAAAGAAAATCCATCAAAAGAAATGGGAAAATCTCAGGAAATCCCCCCGGCAATCCAGGTTATGGATATTAGTAAAATATATAAACTGTACAATAAGCCCTCCGACCGGTTAAAGGAATCCTTAGGGCTTACCAGAAAGAAAAATTATAAAGAGCATTATGCCCTTAAAGGCGTTTCCTTTGAGGTTGCCCAGGGAGAGTCAGTAGGGATCATAGGTACCAACGGTTCGGGAAAATCCACCATTTTAAAGATCATTACCGGAGTCTTAAGCAAGACTTCGGGAGAACTATTGGTAAACGGAAGGATTTCCGCGCTGTTAGAGTTAGGTGCAGGCTTTAATATGGAGTATACGGGAATTGAAAACATCTACCTTCAGGGAACCATGATTGGATTCTCGGAAGAGGAAATTGATGAAAAGCTTTCCGAAATTCTGGAATTTGCGGATATCGGGGATTTTGTATACCAGCCGGTGAAAACCTACAGCTCCGGTATGTTCGTGCGCCTTGCTTTTGCAGTGGCAATCAACATCAATCCGGAAATTCTTATTGTTGACGAAGCTTTGTCCGTTGGAGATGTGTTTTTCCAGACAAAGTGCTTTCATAAATTTGAAGAGTTTAAGAAGCTGGGAAAGACTATTTTATTCGTCAGCCATGATTTGAGCAGTATTGCCAAATATTGTGACAGGGTGATCCTGCTAAATAAGGGAGTGAAGCTGGCGGAAGGCTCCCCCAAGGATATGATCAATATGTACAAAAAGCTGTTAGTGCATCAACTGGATGAGGAAACGTTAGAGGACGTGAGCCAAAGAAGCAGTGTGATTGACGGGGAAGGTGGAGAAGATAGCTGGAGAAAGAATTTTACTGTAAATGAATCTGTTTCCGACTATGGAGAAAAACAGGCGGAAATTGTGGATTTTGCCATTATCGACCAATATGGTTCCATGAATAATCTCATTGAAAAAGGAACAAAATTTCAGGTAAAGGCAAAGCTTTATTTCCATGAACAGGTCAAAAACCCGATTTTTACCTTTACTATAAAAAATGCCCATGGAACCGATATTACCGGAACCAATACGATGTTTGAACGGGTGGAGACAGGAGTGGTTCCAAAAGGGGAAACAAGGATTGTCACCTATGAACAGCAGATGGATCTACAGGGAGGAGATTACTTGATTTCCCTTGGATGTACCGGATATGTGGGAGACGATTTCAAGGTATATCATAGATTGTATGACTTAGTCAGCATCAGCGTCATATCGGAAAAAAACACCGTTGGCTTTTTTGATATGAATACAAAGATTACGGTGGAGAATGGTTAACATAAAATGGAAATGGGACATCCAATTAGAAAAAATAGCAATTTAATAAAATTCCTGCCAATAGAAAAGGAAGACCAGGTGCTTTTTATAGACTCTATGGAGAGAATACCGGAAGAGCATAAAGCCTATGACTGGATTTTTGTGATTCCTTATGAAGAAAAAGAGCAGGGTGCGCCAAAGCTCAGGCAGCTTCTTGCCATGCTTACAAAACGGGGACGTCTGTACCTTGCCGCAGAGAATCCTTTCAGCCTTCACCGCATATCGGGGGAGGCGGAAGAGGATGGAAGCTTTTTTCAGGCATTTTTGCCACATGGCTTTGAAAAAAGCAAAGGAATGAGCCTGCCCTTTTTAACAGCTCAGGCGCAAGCGGCCATAAAGCATTGCGGACAGGAATATTCCCTAAAAGTATACTATCCTTATCCGGATGTTCAATTCCCCATGGCCGTATATACGGATGAATATCTGCCAAAACCTGGAGAGTGTGATGAAAATCTCTACAATTTCCACCATGCCCGCTTTGGTTTCTTTGATGAACGGCAGGCTGTGGATCAGGTGGTGCAGGCAGGAGTATATGCCCAGTTTGCCAATGGATACCTGTTAGAGATTGCAAAGGAGCACACCAATCTGTTATATTGCCGTTATTCGGTGGAAAGAGCCACAGACAAAAGAATCCTCACCAGTATTCTAAAGGGGGAAAAGGGAGAAAAAATCGTGGAAAAGGCTGCATTTGAAGAGGCCTCCAATGCGCATATCAAGAAGCTTCGCCATTTTGAGGAAAGGCTTATGTGCCAGTTGGAGCAGGAAAGCTTTCTTGGCAGACCCATGAGCGTGAACCGGATTGCAAAAAGCAGACGGATAAACGGAAAAGAACAGGTTATCTTCCCCTTTATAAAAGGAGAAAGTCTGGAAAATTATCTGGATGATTATTTAAAAAAAGGAGAGTTTGAAAGCTGTAAGGAAACGCTTCTTGACTTCTGCAGGATGATCAAAGCATTGAAAGGGCAAATCCCCTTTACGGTTACGGAAGAATTTACCAAAGTGTTTGGTGCAGTGGAATGGAAAGCGGAACCGGAAGAAGCCATTATGGCTTTGCCCGTTACGGATATTGATATGGTATGTCAGAATATTTTGCTTGGAGAGCAGATTACCCTGATCGACTACGAATGGACTTTTGATTTCCCCATTCCCATAGACTATTTGATTTACCGGGTGCTGTTCTGTTATTTGGAGCAAAAGGATAGAAGAGCTCTCGAATATTTTGATAATAGCTTTGATTTTTATGGAAAAATGGGGATATCTCCCGAAAGAAAAAGGATTTTTGAGCAGATGGAAATCCATTTTCAAAAATATGCCCAGGGGCATTGCAGGCTGCTTAGGGATTTGTATCTGGAACAGGGGAAACCGGTTGTTCCCATGTCTTCTTTAAAAAAGGAGCTGACAAGGGCGGAAGACAGTAAGGTGACAGTACAATATAATATGGGACAGGGATTTTTGGAGGAGGACGGTTTTGAGAGGATTTTGAAACAGGAGGAAGATGGCTCTGGTTCCTTTGTGTTGGATTTGCCAAAAGAGCCTTTCGTCCAGGGGGTAAAAATCAGCTTTGGAGAAGAAAATACCATGGTTCGGATAGGACTGTTACAGGAGGATGAAACCGGTTCTAAGGAGATTGCTTATGAAACCAACGGAATGTCTGTGAATCCCATTCTGTATTTTTATAAGGAAAGGCCATGGATTTCCCTAAACGGACTGGAGCCGGGAGTAAGGCGTTTGTATGTAAGCCTTCATATGGAAAAGCTGCCGGAGGCCTTTGTGAAGGAAGCGGTAAGCAGCCTTTCTGATATGAGGGAAATCATTGCCAACCGGGAAGAGCAGATTGCCAATTATGAAAATTCCACAAGCTGGAAGCTTACAAAGCCTCTCCGGATGCTTGCAGGAAAGAAAGATATAAAAAAAGAAAGATGAAGCAGGAAGAAATGAAAGAAGAGAAAAAGGATTTGGAAGAATATTATAAGGAGCTTTACGAAAGGGAAAAGCAAAAAAGCGAGAAGCTTGCCTACGAGCTGGCAGATACCAGACGGGAATGTGAGGATCTTGCCATGAAGCTGAGCCGTATTAAGGATTCTCCTTTCTGGGCCATGAGCAAGCCCTTCCGTGTGGTCATCCACTTTTTCATAAGGCAGAAGAACCGGATTTTATGTCATGGGAACCCAAAAGGGATTGCCAGAAAAATCGTAAATAAGTACCGGGAAAAAAGAGCGGTCAAAATACACGGAACAGGCAGTTTCCCTACTGCAGCAAGGCGAAGGGAAGAGGAAGAAACCAAATTTCCAAAGAATATTAAAATCAGTATTCTGGTCCCCCTTTATAATACGCCGGAACGGTTCCTTCGGGAAATGATAGACAGCGTGATAGCCCAGACCTACAAGAACTGGGAGCTCTGTCTGGCAGACGGCTCTGATAAGGAGCATGGTCTTGTAGGAGAAATCTGCAAAAGCTATTATGAGAAGGATTCCAGGATTGTATACAAGAAGCTTGAGAAAAATGAAGGAATATCCGGCAACACCAATGCCTGCTATGCCATGGCAACCGGGGAGTACATCGGCCTTTTTGACCACGATGACCTGTTGCATCCAAGTGTCTTATATGAATATATGAAGGTGATTTGTGAGCAGGATGCAGATTATGTGTATTGTGATGAGGCTACATTTAAGGGTAATAGTATCAATCATATGATTACCCTGCATTTTAAGCCGGATTTTGCACCGGATAATTTAAGGGCAAATAATTACATCTGCCATTTTAGTGTATTCAAAAGGGAGCTGTTAGAAGGTACGGAGCTGTTTCGAAGCCAGTTTGACGGAAGTCAGGATCATGACATGATTTTACGGCTTACAGGAAGGGCGGAGCGGATTGTCCATGTGCCCCAAATTCTATATTACTGGCGCTCCCATAAGGGAAGCGTGGCTTCGGGAATCGGCGCAAAGACTTATGCCATTGCGGCGGCAAAGGGAGCCATTGCAGAGCATTTAAAGAGCAAGGGCTGTCATGATTTTTCCATTGAAAGCACAAGAGCCTTTGAAACCATATTTCGTATCAAATATAATTTAAATGCCCGCCCCCTTGTATCCATAATCATTGCCAATAAGGACCATGTGGAGGATTTAAGCCGCTGCGTGGAATCCATTATCAACAAATCCACTTATGAAAATTATGAAATCATTATAGTGGAAAATAACAGTGAAACGGAGCAGATTCGGGAATATTACCGGGAAATCTCCAAACATCCCAAGGTGCAGGTGGTTACCTGGCAGGGAGTGTTCAATTATTCCAAAATAAATAACTATGGGGTGACTTTTGCAAAAGGCGAATATGTGCTATTATTAAACAATGACACGGAGATCATAACCGAAGGCTGGATTGAGGAAATGCTCATGTACGGACAGCGGGAGGATGTTGGGGTGGTAGGCGCCAAGCTGTATTACGAAGATAAGACCATCCAGCATGCGGGAATCGTCATTGGGCTTGGAGCCCACCGGACGGCAGGACATACTCATTATAAGGTTCCTGAAGCCAATGTGGGCTATATGGGGAAATTATGCTATGCCCAGAACGTAACGGCGGTAACCGGAGCCTGTATGCTCGTGAAAAAGTCCCTGTATGAGCAGTTAGGGGGACTGGATGAGGAATATACCGTTGCGTTAAACGACGTGGATTTCTGCTTAAGGGTCAGAAAGCTTGGGTTGTTAAATATTTTTACGCCTTTTGCGGAGTTGTATCATTATGAGTCCAAGTCCAGAGGCTCCGACAATAAACGGGATGCAAACGCCATCCGCTATCAGGAGGAATCGGATAAGTTTAAAGAGCGGTGGAAGGTGGAGCTCTCCAAAGGAGATCCTTATTATAACAGGAATTTTTCGCTGGACCACTCGGACTTTACTGTCAATTGGAAGAAACAGCAAGTAAGATAGGAGCAGGTAGAAAATGGACAAGGGATATAAGGACACTTTTCAGTTTTGGTTAGAGGATGATTATTTTGACCGGGAAACGAAAGAGGAGCTGTCAGCCATCCGTAATGACGAAAAGGAAGTGGAGGACAGATTCTATAAGGAGCTGGAGTTTGGCACAGGCGGTCTCAGAGGTGTGATCGGGGCAGGAACCAACCGAATGAACTTTTATACGGTAAGAAAGGCAACTCAGGGACTTGCCAATTATATAAAAAAGCAGGGTGGCTGTGAAAAAGGAGCTGCCATTGCATATGATTCCAGAAAATATTCACCGGAATTTGCCATGGAAGCGGCGCTTTGCCTTTGTGCCAACGGTATTAAGGCATATTTATTTGAAGGCTTAAGACCTACGCCTGAGTTATCCTTTGCAGTGAGGAAATTGGGCTGCATTGCAGGAATCGTTGTTACTGCAAGTCATAATCCGCCGGAATATAACGGATATAAGGTATATTGGGAGGATGGAGCCCAGATTACCGCCCCTAAGGATCGGGAGATTATCGAAGAGGTAAAGGCGGTGACGGATTATCATGCCGTAAAGACCATCACAGAGGAAGATGCAAAACAAAAGGGACTTCTTACCATAATTGGAAAAGAAATTGACGATGCCTATATGGAGGAGCTGAAAAAGCAGATTATCCATCCGGATGTGATTCGGGAAATGGCAGAGGACATCAAAATTGTATACACGCCTCTCCATGGAACGGGCAATATCCCGGTTCGCCGGGTGCTTTCGGAGCTTGGCTTTCAAAAAGTATATGTAGTAAAAGAGCAGGAACTGCCTGACAGCAATTTTTCAACAGTAAGCTATCCCAATCCGGAGGATCCGGCAGCTTTTTCATTAGCATTGAAGCTGGCAAAAGAAGTAGAAGCGGATGTGATTTTAGCAACAGACCCGGATGCGGATCGTCTTGGCATCTATGCCCTTGATCAAAAATCCGGAGAATATATTCCTTTTACGGGAAATATGTCGGGAATGCTTATTGCGGAATATATCCTGCGTGAAAAGACAAAAACAAATACCATGCCGGAACATCCGGCACTTGTAAAAACAGTGGTGACCACCAATATGGCAGATGCCCTTGCTGCCCGCTATCATGTGGCATTAAAGGAAGTTCTGACAGGTTTTAAATATATTGGCGAGCAGATTAAATGGTTTGAGGAAACCGGTTCCAATCAGTATGTATTCGGCCTTGAGGAAAGCTATGGCTGCCTTGCGGGAACCCATGCCAGGGACAAGGATGCGGTAGTGGCAGTCATGTGTCTTTGCGAAGTGGCAGCTTATTGCAAGAAACAGGGCATTACCCTTTGGGATCAGATGCTTTCCCTTTATGAAACCTATGGATATTTTAAAGAAGGACTGCACACCATTACCTTAAAGGGAGTTTCCGGTCAGGAGCAGATTGGAAAAATCATGGAATATTTAAGAAGCAGCCGGATTGAGGCTTTTGGCAGCTTCCGGACAGTGGCAGTGAAGGATTTTTGTACCGGTGAAGCCGTAAATTTAAAGGACGGAACCGTTTCCGCAGTGAAGCTCCCAAAGTCGGACGTGCTTTATTTTGAGCTGGAACAGGATGCGTGGTGCTGTGTAAGGCCTTCCGGAACAGAACCAAAGATTAAATTCTACATGGGAGTAAAGGGAACAAGCCTGCAGGACAGTGAAGAGAAGCTGGAGGCATTAAAAACGGCGCTGCTTGAGAAACTTCCCGATTTTTCCAAATAAAACAGTTAGGAACAGGATATGAAGAAATTATTAGAACAGATTGTAAAATTCGGCGTTGTAGGCGTCGTGTGCTTTGGTATTGATTTTGCCGTATTTTCTTTTTTAAATTATGTGGTAAATGTCCATTATGCCTGGGCGGCTTTTTGGGGCTTTGTCATATCGGTCATCATCAACTATCTTCTTAGCATGAAATTTGTATTCGTGCGCAAGGAGCAGATGGACAGAAAGGCGGAATTTATTATTTTTGTCATATTAAGTGTCATTGGGCTTGGCTTGAATGAATTGATTATCTGGGGCTGCGTGGATGGCATTTATGTACAGTGGAAATGGCTGAATGAGCTGATTTCTGCCGATTTGGCAGAAATTGGAGGGAAAATCATAGCAACTGGAATCGTTATGGTTTATAATTTCATTACAAGGAAGATATTTTTAGAAAAGAAGGGAGAACCCAATGAGCAATAAAATGTTACTTTTTATTCCGGCCTATAATTGTGAAAAGCAGATAGAGCGGGTGCTTTTACAACTGGATAACAATGTGCTTTCCTATTTTAACAAGGTGCTTGTAGTAAATAACCGGAGCACAGACGATACGGAAGCAGTAGTGCTTGATTATATAAAGAGAAATCCGGGTAAGCCCATTAAGCTTATGCGGAATACGGATAATTACGGATTAGGCGGCTCCCAGAAAATGGCATTCCATTATGCAGTGGAGCATGGCTATGATTATGTCTGTATGCTCCACGGGGATGATCAGGGAGATATTCATGATTTCATTCCTATGCTGCAAAAGGAAGTCCATGAACGTTATGACTGTGTATTGGGCGCAAGATTCATGCGGGGATCAAAGCTTACGGGATATTCCCGTTTCAGGACTTTTGGAAATGTAGTGTACAACTTCATTTTTGCTTTTGTGACCAAGCAGAGGATCTTCGATCTTGGTTCGGGGCTGAATCTATATAGCACAAAGATGTTGAAGGATGGGTTTTATGAGAAGTTTCCGGACAATCTGATGTTTAATTATGTAATGATTCTGGCTTCCCATTACTATAAACATAAAATCGTATTTTATCCGGTTTCCTGGAGGGAAGAAGACCAGGTTTCCAATGTAAAAATGATGAATCAGGCCATTACTGTGCTAAAGATGGCATTTGCTTATTTGTTTTGCAGGGAGTCCATAAAGGACGAATATAGGGAAGTGGTAAGAGATGCTTATACCAGTGAGGAAATAACCGAACTGGAATCAGAGGCCTGAACATCCGGCGGATAGACAGATCAGACAGAAGAGAGGAGAAAACCATGTGGTGGTTCGTTCTGGCAATTGCAGTTTTTTTTCTGGCAGTACATGCCGCTAAGATGATCAGGCTGTATCTGGTGCTTATGGAGCATAAAATTGGTTTTAGCAGGTTCCTGCTGCTGTATTGTAAGACAACCTTTGTGAATCTGCTCATTCCCTTTAAGGCAGGAGAAATCTACCGGATATTTGCTATCGGAAGAGATACCGGGGTATGGCAGGTTGGCATATTGAGCGTGTTGATAGACCGTTTTTTTGATATTGCGGCTCTGCTTTTAGTGCTTTTGCCCTTAGATCTTGTGTTTTTTGGGGAAATATCCCTGATTACCTGGATATTTCTGGGAATCATTCTTATGATAGCCTGCATTTATCTGTCCATAGAGCCTACCTATCGGTATTTGAACAAGTATATCATAAAGGAAAAGAGCTCAGGCCGTTCCATGGCAGTTTTAAAAGGGCTGGATGTAGTGAACGACTGGTATGAATTTACGAAAAATCTAGTGCAGGGAAGATTTGCACTGATTTTCCTTGCTTCCTTTGCAGGATGGATATTTGAAATACTTGCCCTGAAGGCATTGGCAGGATTTTTGGCGGTTCCCTTTGGAATCGGAAGCTTTTCCGAATATATAAGGAGCCTCTTTATGGCAGGGGAAAGCAGTATTGCAAGGACTTATACGTTAGTGGGAGCCGGCGTGTTTCTCTTATTTTCCATTGTAGGACAGGCGGTTTATATGGTAAGGAAAAGGAAGTTCTCATAAGAGAAAGGATAAAGAGCCATGAAAAGACTTTTCGTCGTATATGATGACAGCATAAAACCAAATAAGGAAGTAGGCGCCATTACAGGGCACAATTCCTATGGAGATACGATTTTTAAAAGGATTACCCTAAAGAACCGTATGAAAGCCGAAATACTGAGGAATAAAGCTGTAGTACAGGTGTTATTTTATTCCGGCCCAGAGGATAAGGAGCTGCTTTATAAAGCATACAAAAATCTGGAGGAACCGGTAAATCTGGTGCACCTGTATTCGAATTTTGCGCTAAAGGATACAAAGGAATTTTCTATTCTTCTGACAAAGGCGCAATATGCCAAGGAATCCTTTGCAGCATTGTGTCAGGAAAAAACGGCCATGGCAATTATAAGTGGTGGGGAGGAATATTTCAGCCGCTTTGAAGATCTGGTAAACAGAACCTTTGAAGGGGAGCCTATCATAACGGATGCTTTTATGGATATTTCCAAGCGCAGCAATTTTCTTACCTTTATTACAAGCGGCTTTGACGCCAGATTTTTCAATGCCTTGTTGGGTGACGAATACACGGTTACGAAGCGTTCCAATAAAAAAGAGAAAATTAAATCAGAATATAACTTTTATTATCTTTTGCCGGACAATATGAAAATGTGGTTTGTAACGCCCTTTGATTATAAGGAAGAACCGGAATTTGCTTCTTATACTATGGAGCGGTATCACATGACGGATATTGCCATACGCTTTGTCCATGGGGCGGTTTCCACAGAGGAGTTGTCCGACATATTGGAAAAGCTGTTTTATTTTATCAGGCTGCGGGGCAGGAAAGAAGCTTCCGCAAAAGAGGTAAAGGCAGTTGCAAAAGATCTTTATGTGGATAAGCTGAAAAGCCGGATGGAAGAATTAAAGAAATATACCCAGTATCAACAGTTTAACCATATGCTTGCCATGGGAACCAAATATGAAAGCTTAGAACAGGTGATGGAGGCATATTTCAGGCTTTATGAGAAAATAAAACGGCCAGATAAAGATAACAACTGTTTGGTAATCGGGCATGGAGACTTGTGCTTTTCCAATATTCTCTACAGCAGAGAAGCCAGCCTGCTGAAGCTCATCGATCCAAAGGGAGCCTTGCGGGAGGAGGAGCTATATACGGACCTGTATTATGATCTGGCAAAGTTGTCCCATTCCATTTGCGGCTGTTATGATTTTTTCAACAGCGGGCTTTATGAGATTTCCATGGACCGGGAGATGAAGCTTTCTCTGACGATTGATACGGACCGGGAGCCTTATGTGGAAGTGTTTAAAGGTTATTTAAAGGAGAATGGATTTGATTACAGACTGGTACGTCTTTATGAAGCAAGCCTGTTTTTATCCATGCTTCCCTATCATATGGATCAGCCGGGCAAGGTCTTTGGATTTATATTAAACGCAATCAATATATTAGATGAGGTAGAAGAATGTATTCAGGAGTAAAGTTTTGTTTTGACATAGACGGCACCTTATGTCCCATTAAGAAGAAGGAAGAAAATTATCTGGATCTGGTGCCCTATCCGGAAATGATCGAAAAATTAAAGGAATACAAAGCGGGAGGGGCAACCATAACCCTGTTTACCTCCAGAAACATGAACAGTTACGGAGGGAACATTGGCTTGATCAATGCCAACACGGCAAAAGTGCTTTTGGAATGGCTGGATAAATGGGAGATTCCTTATGATGAAATCATCTACGGAAAGCCCTGGCCCGGGCATAAGGGATTTTATGTGGATGACAGAACGGTGCGCCCGGACGAATTTTTGAAATACAGTCTGGATGAGCTGGATGAAATTTGTAAAAAGAGCAGATTAGGCTGAAATGGAACTGTTTAAAGGGGCATTGGGATTATTTGCATGAAAAAATGGATAATGGCAGGAAGCCTGGCCGCACTTCTTTTTTTTGTGGCATGGGGAGTATTTGAAAAGACTCGTCCCGCAATGGAAGTACAGGTGTTTCATCAGGAAAAACTGAATAAGCTGTTAGAGCGGTCAAAGGAGAAAGAAGAAGCACAGGCAAGACTGACTTTTCGAGAACAGGTGTTACCATATGACCGGGAAAGCCGTACCTTTTTCTTGCCTCTTAATATGGAAGAAACAGAATTTGAAAGCGGAAGCTTCGGAACAGATACGGAAGGGGCGGAAGCGGTTTTTTTAGAGGATTTTACCAAAAGCGGTAAGCTTGCTCTAATGGCGGGAAATGAATCCATTCCGTTCTATTTGGTGGAAAAGGATGGTTATAGCCTTTGTTACCTTAAAATAACAGGTGTTTCAGTAATGGACTTTGCTTCCAGCGAATATATGCTGGAGGATGGACAACCATTATTTTTCTTACAGGTATATGATAATCTGGCAGCAGGTGGGGAAAAGTCCCGGACAGAAGGCGTAAGGGCAGCCGGAGATTTTGTGACTGCCTGCTATTCCACAAGCAGGCTTCGGGGAAACACCAGCTTAAATTATGAGAAAAAAAGCCTCAGGCTGAATTTATATGAACAAAAGAAAAAGGACGGAAGCTTTCAGAAGACAAATGAGAGCTTTCTTGGCATGAGAAAGGATAACGACTGGATTTTAAACAGCCTTTATGCAGATGGTTCCAAAATCAAGGACAAGCTTGCCAATGACTTGTGGGAGCAGGCGGGAGCCGAGGAAAATCCCTATAAGAAAACCTTTGGAACCCATATGGAATATGTGGAAGTATTTATTAATGACAGCTATCAGGGCTTATACGGCCTGATGTTCCCCATAGACAGAAAACAGCTTGGAATGGCTTCCGTGTCTTCCCAGGTAGAAGCAGGAGAAGAAGTCATTGAAAGAATTTATAAGAAGAAGTACACGGCAGAATGGAAGGCGGAGGACTTTCGGGGTGCGCTTTTTGATGAAAACATGCCCGATTATCGGGGAGGATTTTTCTTAAAAGGCGATTTATTACTGCAAAATGAGGAAGAATGGGCGCCGTTATATGAACTGGCCGCCTGCATAGAAGGAACCGATGAAGAATTTACAAACAGCATCACCTCTTTGGTCAACCAGGAAAACGTCCTTCAAAACTGGCTGTTCTATCAGGCAATCGGCGGCTTTGACAATTATGCCAAAAACTATTATTATGCAGTACGAAACAGAGACGGCAGGCCCCAGGGCTATTTCATCCCCTGGGATTTGAATATATCTTTCGGAGACGTATACACTGACAATAAGTATTATTGCAAGGCTGATTTCAGCGTAATCAAGGAACTCATCCGCTGGCAGCCGGGGCAGAGGATGCTTGATTTAAACGTAGAGGATTCCGTAGGCCTTATAAAGCAAACATGGAAGGATTGGAGAAACACCATGTTTTCCGACAATGCCGTCATAAGCGAAATAGAACGTTTAGAGGCAGTGGTCAAGGATTCGGGCGCCTATGAACGGGAAAAGGAGCGCTGGCCGGGAGGACGCTATGAAGAGGACTTTTCCGGGATGAAGGAGTTTGCTGTGGGGCGGCTTGCCTATGTAGATGAGTATGTGGAAGGGCTGCAGGAGTGAGGAGGCGGAGGTTGTGAGGGCTGTCCGGATGATAGGAAGTCATAGGGACACGCTCTCGCTCGGATGAACACGTAGCGGTACTAAGCCAGCAAAGGACGCAGGCTAAGTGCCGACGTGTTCATACGGTCCCAATGACTTCCTATCATCCGGACAGCCTGCCAAGGCTACTGGCTATCACGGGGGGAGCAGCGCTTTTCCACGTGGAGGGAGCTTTTTAAATGCTTGGCTATGTTCAAAAGTGGACAGATTAAAGCCACGTTAAAACAGCATACGCCTTTTTCAT
Source organism: uncultured Lachnospiraceae bacterium (assembly GCA_947177925.1). Classification (GTDB taxonomy): domain Bacteria; phylum Bacillota; class Clostridia; order Lachnospirales; family Lachnospiraceae; genus RGIG3040. Next base: position 154 of record CAMWWJ010000047.1, on the reverse strand, counting down.
CCTTGCCGGATTAAGCTTTCGTCGCTGGCCGAGAAGGAGCTGTCAAGTGATAGTAGTTTGGCAGACCGTTTGAACACGTCGGCACTTAGCCTGCGTCCTTTGCAGGCTTAGTACCGCTACGTGTTCATCCGAGCGAGAGCGTGTCAGCCAAACT
>CAMWWJ010000046.1 GCA_947177925.1 uncultured Lachnospiraceae bacterium | reverse complement strand
AAAAATGACCGCCAAAAAAATAAAATAAAATTTACACACTTTACTTGACAAACTCTTTTCATCCGGTTTTTCATATCATCTTACTTATTGTAACTGTTTTTCAACTCTTTCCTTTATATCAGTACTGCTATCATCGTTCATACCCCGTTCATCATATTCTTTTCGCTGTGCTAAATATTCCTCATAACTATTAATTCGCTCATATTGGAAGAAGGAGTTATCTGTACATACATAGCATAGGGAATAAGCACTTCCATCTTCTTTCACAAAGCAGAAACGTATCGTATTTCTATAAACAGTATCATTTCCCGTTACATAGGTATAGTAAACTGCTTCAAATTCATCTGAAATATCAAGATTATTCCTTAAATTATCCTCTGCGCTCCGAGAAAGCTCCGGTATCTTTGCTTCCACATCCGATACTTTCATTTCATCTTCATACTTTCCGCTATTACCAAGTCCACAATATACATCCACCAGACTTCCATCCTCTGCACTAATTGTAAAATAGTAATTTTCATGGATGACACCATAATAAACCATATAAGCAGGATGTTCACCGGCATTTCCGTCCTCATCAGTTATCAGATAATGATTGAATTCCAATCCGTCCGGCGTCTTGCCAAACAGCTTAAGGAGCCATTCCTGTGCTTTGATAACCGCTTCTTCTTCCGTAATGCTGCCTTTTGCTTCTAACTCTGCCTTTGCAGCCTGCTCTGCCGCTTCTCTTTCCTGTATTTCATCCGCATACATTTCCTCATATCTCTGACGCAGTGCATAATCACGTTTCTCGCCAAAGTCTATCATCTGTAAAATTTCTTCGTCTGTAAGATCTCTGTCAGGAATATTGAAATAAGAAGTCTTTGCAGCAAAGCAAAGAACATCCTTATCTACAATATCGCTTTCTTCACTTACTTTGATAATCTCCTTTTCTGGAAATCTTCCATTCAGATATTCGGAACGCAAGGCAGTTTCACGACTCATTTCCTCCGAAGTCAAATCCCTTGAATAAGTATCCGCATCAACCTGTGCAGAATCTAACTCATCTAAAATCTCATCCATTTCAAGCTGCGGCACAGCTTCCATTCTCTCTTTCACCAGATTATTTCTAATCGCATTAGCAGAAAATCCAACTGTTCCAACAGCAACCAGCGCAACTGCTGCCACCGCCACTTTTTTCTGCCATCCAGAGGATTTGTTGGCCTTTTTCTGTGTTGCCCGTTCTCCTGTTTCATTCATTAAATTTTTCAATATCTCTTCCTCCATTTCACTTTTAATGTGTACACGATTCATAACTTCTTTCAAGCTTCGTTCGTCCATAACTCATTTCCTTTCCCGAACATAGTAATCGCAGCTCCTGCCGCCCCCGCTGCAGCCTTTTCTTTACCGCATCTTGAGAAATATTCAAAATGGAGGCGACTTCCTTGATTCGATACCCCTCTATATAATAAAGATATATGACCACTTTTAACTTATATGGCAATTCCAAAAGTTCTTCTAATATTTCTCCATCCTGTGGGCTTTCATAATAATCTTCCAACTGCTCAATAGATACCTTGGGATGCCTTAACTGGAAGCGACGCATATCCTTGGATACATTCACTGCTACCCGTATCAGCCATGCCTTCTCATGCTCTTCACTTTGAAACTCCGGCATAGCCTTCAGATAACGCAGGAATGTTTCCTGAATGGCATCCTGCACATCCTGTTCATTTCCCAGGATAACCAGACAAATCTTAAACAGCATATTGCTGTATCTGATTACCAGTTCTTCCGTCTTCGTAATAACACCTCCTTTACCACTAACACGAACAGAGATATAAAAAAGTGACAGCTCCTCAAAAAATTTTCCAATAAAATAATTTTACTGCTTAATGAAAAAAGGCAACATCCATATAAATGGATGTGCCTTATTTATTATCTCTATGCAATCATGCCTGTTCCTCTAAATGCACTCAGGCACCGCTTTGAAAAAACTGTTTTGTAAAAGTTGCTGCATTCATGGGCCTGCCGTAATAATATCCCTGAATATAATCCGGATGCAGCCGCTTTACGCTTTCCAACTCTTCCTCTGTCTCCACGCCTTCATAGCAGACCATCAGATTCATACTGTGCGCCAGCTCTGTTACATGCTTTACCAATATGTAATCATGTTCATTTTGCATAATATTCTGAATAAATATCCGATCTATTTTAATCAGATCGAACATCTTTTCTTTTATGTAGCGCAGATTGGAATAACCTGTGCCGAAATCATCAATAGCCAAAGAAATGGAACGATCCCTAAAGCCTTTCAACACATTCTGAGTGGTCTGGCTTGTTTCTATTTCCCCACTTTCCGTTACTTCAAAAACAACATTATTTACATCGATTCCGATCCGGTTAATGCACTCTTCTGCATCCGCAAGCATATTGCTCTTTTGGAGCTGTACAAAGGACAGATTTATGTTCATGCGAAAGTCCGAAATCTCCTCCTGCCATTTCTGGCATTGTTTCAATGCAGTTTCCATAATCCATCTCCCTAAAGGGATGATCAAAGAACTTTCTTCTAACAGGGGGATAAATTCAACCGGGGACATAAACCCGTACTTTTCACTATTCCACCGGATCAGCGCTTCTGCTCCGTGAATGACATTCAACTCCACATCCATAATAGGCTGATAATAAAGCTCGAAACCTTTAAAGTCATTTTCAATGGCTCTTCTTAAGCATTCCTGAATATCAAGCCTGCGTATATATCTTTCGTACTCCTTCTGGTCATATAGTACAAATGTATTTTTCCCTTTCAGCTTTGCGCTGTGAAGGGCAAAATTTACCTGCTCTATCAGTTTGGCATATTCCCTTTCCCTGGAATCAAAGTAGACGGCTCCTGCTGAAATAGTATGGAACATCTTATAGCCCTTTTCTTCTATGGATTCATCAATGGAAGAACGAATGCGCTTGTATAATTCCTTTGCCTTTCCCGGTTGCACATTTCCGTAATCGAAAATGACCACACAGTCCCCTTCCATTCGATAAACCGATTCTCCATGAAGCACATTCTCCCTTATGATATCTGCCATGTTGGCAAGAATCTCGTCTCCGAAATCGTGTCCGTACTTTTCATTGATTTCTTTAAAGTTATCAATTCCGATTACCATCATATAACCGCAGATATCCTGCTTCTCCACGATTTCCTGATAATATTGCTTTAAGATATTCTCATTGTAAAGACTGGTTATCTTATCGATTTTGTTCTTTTTTCCGATCTCCGAAATACGGCCTATCAGGTAAAGGGGCTCACCGTCTTCACCCAAAACCACTTCGCCCCTGCAGCTTATCCAGACCGGCACTCCATTGGGATCCAGCCATCTGTACTCCATATTATGAGTCCGCTGCCCTTTTTCCTTAATTGCAGTCAGATCCTCCTCCAGCATTGGAAAATCCTGGGGATGCACTACCTGTCTGAACACCTGCCCGGTATTATAAAACCCTGGCTCCGAAAGCCGGAAGGCCTTTACTGCCCGTTCCGAAATCGCATAATAATCCCGTTTCAGATCCCAAATATAAACATAGTCATCCGTACATTTTCCCAATACCGAAAGAGTATATTTCATCTGCTCAAAATTTAAAAAAACCCTTTCATCCATACACATCCCATCCCATCCCATTTTCCGCCACGCCATTTTGTTAATACTATTCTAACAAACTTACCGAAAAATAACAAGGTTGTTTTCATGCCAGTCCGGACTTTTTGTAAGCCATTCCAAACAGAAAAAGGACAATGGCACCGTTTGCCAAAAGCACACATACAGTTTCCATGTCCATGCCTGCTGTGCCCAATTGATTCAGGAAACGATTGATCTGGCCCGACCAGAGCAATCTTGAAATATTCTTTACCGTATTATTAAACATGGCAATCATGGGAAGAAAGGAAAATATCATCATTACCGGAACACTTATGGAGGTCGCAGACATTTCATTTTTGCTCCATGCACCGATGGCAGCTCCAATCAGCGTGGAAATCAATATTCCTGCCAGCATGATAAAAAGAAACTCCAAAAGCTCCCTGCCCTTATATTCTCCGGTTACGGCAAATACTCCTGTTCCCAGCATGCATGCCAGCAGAATATAGCTTCCTATGCCAATCAGATATTCCATAGGCTTAACATTTGACAGAAAAAGTACCCGCAGTGTATTTTTTTCCTTCTCCTCTGCCAGAATGGAAGCCATGCTGGTAAGAGGCGCCATTCCCATATACATGGTGGCAAAGAGGGGCACAAAGAAATGTTCCTCCATATGTTCCATTTTTATGGAATGATCCATAATGACTACTAATAAAGGAAACATAATAAATTGTATCAATACTGTTTTATTTTTCATTGTATCCTTTAGCTGCTTTTTAAAAATAGCGGATATCTTCCTTCCATCCATATCACTCAAAACTCCTTCCCGTCAATTCCATAAATACGGTCTCTAAATTTGGTTCCGTAGAATGAATTGCTTCCACAAGCCCTTCCTTTAAACAATTGTATACCTGCCACGCTCCGTTACTGTCATTTTCAAGCAGAATCTGTTTACCGTTTTTTAAGGACAGGCATATCTTATTCTGATGATTGTACCTTCTGCATATTTCCCCTGGATTTCCATACTCCACTATGCTTCCTTCACAAAGTAATGCAATATTGTCACACAGCTTTTCTGCCTCCTCCATATTATGGGTCGTCAAAAAAACAGTGGTTCCCTTTTCCCGTTGTTTTTGTATCAGCCTGTGGATTCCCCTTGCGTTAGCAGGGTCTAACCCGCTTGTAGGCTCATCCAGAAAAAGAATATCCGGACCATTTATCATTGCCCTTGCCAGAACGAGCCTCTGTTTCATTCCCTTTGACAGTTTCTGCACCGTCTGTCCTTTTGCTTCCCATAAGCCAACCATTTTTAATGCCTCCTGGGGCTTATCCCCGGATAATCCGTAGATTCTGGCAAATAACAACAGATTGTCATAACAATTGAGCCTTTCATAAAGCCCGGTATTATCCAGCATCATGCCAATCCTGCTATATTCCCTGTCAGTCAATCTTCTTGTATCCGTTCCCAAAAGCTCTGCTTCACCTTCTGTCTGTGTAAGCTGCCCTGTTAAAATTTTAATCAACGTTGTCTTCCCTGCCCCGGAGGGGCCTAAAAGCCCGAATATTTCTCCTTTTTCTATTTTGATTTCAATTCCGTTTAATATCCTATGCCCGCCAAACTCCTTGACAATGTTTTTCATGTGAATCCCGTTATTCATTTTGTTCCTCCTCCCATTGCTTCCTAAGCCTTTTCAACCCTTCTTCCATTTTTTTATTTTCCATTTTTTCCCTTAAGGTCATAACTGCTACACTCATCCCTGCCGAAATGCCAAAGCAGATAAAAAACATCCCCCATGCCTCCCACATATTTACAGGAAACCATCGAAAAGCAAAAATAAATACTGCACATATGATTATTATGGCAAGAAACATACCTGCCGTCCTGACTGCAGTGGAGCCCCTTTTTATGAGAAGATCACTAAAAAATATATATCTTGCTAATGCAATCAACACCGTCAATGCCAGAAGTTGTGCCATAAGCTCCACCGGAACCCCTTCCTTTCCCAATGTAAACATAGGTGAGAATTCCTTGGCCGCTTCCCCAAATATGATTGTAAAAAGCATGATACATGTCATGCAAAATCCAAAGCTGGTAAGCACCATCCCGGCAAAATCAAAAATATTTTTCTTATCCTCCATATTATCTCACCCCCAGTCTTTGTTTTACATATTCCGCATATTGTCTTGAGACGATCAGCTGTTCCTTATTTGTTAGAGTTACCCGGATACGTCTGTCAAAATCCGCCTTTAAAGATACGATTTTCCTGAAATTTATAATGCAGGATTTATTTGCCCGAAAGAAATCCGCTTTTGCTAACTGTTCTTCCAGTTCATAAAGCTTCAGGCCTGTTTCATATACCGAATCCATTGTATAGATAAAGGTCTTCTTATCCACTGTGTCAATATACAACACCTGATCCGCATCAATCAGATAGGTTTCCCCTTCTTTTGTTCCTGTCAGCTTTCTATCCATCATACGCAGTACGGAAATGATTTTTTCAATTTCCGGCGTCAGACAATTGCAGGAAATGGTTATCTCCGTTTCCTTAATCGGTTCTCCAGAATGAATGGTTATCTTCAAATTTCCCTCTCCTCTCTTTGCTGCCCCCACTATAGCAGAGCATTTCCTCTTAAACAAGTATCCTCTTCTCTTGTTGCCGCTTTTTTTTACCAAACTGCCAAATCTTCTTCCTTTTCTTTTTTTCTCATATACTAAAATAAAGTCATGCAAAATCAATTCAAGGAAGTAAGGAGTATAAATCATGAAAATAAATTAAGAAAACGTCTCCATAAAAAATACCATTCCCCGGCAAATCATTTCCTAAGGAATGGTATTTTTACTTTTTAGGTTTTCATTCATGCCTACCCGATCACTCTTCTATTCTTATAGGAAGCAAACAATAACAAAATACCAGACAAAGCCCCAAGGAATAAAAAGGACTGTATAAGCGGCCCAAAATTGTAGCTGCCTCCCTGCCAGAAGTCAATAAAATCATTGCAGATATAAGTCATGGGAAGGGTATCTGCCACCACCTGCAAAGCCTTGGGGACCTGCTCTGTGCTCACTCCCATCATTCCGCATATAAGCATAGTCAAAAAATATAAGGTCATAGTTACTGCAAAGGTAGGCCCGAACTTCTTCAAAATATTGGCTATGGCATGTGATAGGATAAAAAGGATAATGGCAAGCAGATACAGGCAGCCTATCAGGCAGAGCAAGGAGGAAAGCACCGGCTTTTGTATACCAATCAGCATGACTTCCGCAATCCCAAAGATTCCCAATGCAATTGTAAGAAAAACAAGATGGGCAATCACCTTTGCTAAAATGACACTTTTTTCCCCATAGCCAAACAGGCGCATTCTTAAGGGAACTCCTTTTTCTACCTCCTGAGAGTAGTTTGCCGGATATCCGATTAAAATAATTGCCATTGGGCAAACCAGGCTCATGCTGATCACAATAGAGGTAACCACTTCCGGCCGTATTGCTTCCGGTACCTGACTGCCTACTGCCTTAGTAAGTATAAGAGACATCAGTATGGGAAATACGATTCCGAAAAAGTGAACAAAGAAATTTCCTCCTATATTCCGGATTTCATATAATACCAGGTTTAAATTGCATTTCTTTTCCTTCACGACTGCTGCCCTCCTCTTTGACTTTCATAAAAATGTTCCTTTGCATTTATGGACATGATTTCAATATCGCTGCTGCTTCTTTTAAAATTCACATTGTATTCCACCAGTAAGGCAATTAGTTTCTTTTCCTCCTCCGGATTACGGCAGGATAAGGCAATCAAATGGCCTGGCGCCTTTAATCTGGAAAATCCCCTTGTCAGTTTTTCATTATCTTCGTTGTTATCCAGAATAAAAATAGCATTGCCGCAAAATTTCCGGAATAAATCTTCCTTTTTCCCAAATGCCACTACCTTTCCCTGTTCCAAAATCAAAAGCTTGTCTGCAAGCTGTTCCAGTTCTTCATAATAGTGGGATACGATAAAAAGTGTATTGTTTTTGTTACGATACCATTCTCCCAACTTTTCCATCAGCTTCTGCCTTGTTTCAAAATCAAGCCCGGAGGTCACCTCATCATAAAAGGTAAGAGCTGCATTTTGGAGCATTACCATAATGATGGTAAACCTCTGCTTCTGTCCTCCCGACAAGGCTGTATATCTTTTGGACAGACATTGTTCAAAGTCAAAAAACGCGATCAGTTCTTTCAGTTCCTTATTTCTTTTGATTTTTGTATCCACCATTGCCTCCATAATGTACTTTACCGGCATGGTGGACACATATTCGTTAAACTGCATATGTGCCGCCATCTCCTCCGGCTTTAACCGGGTGCGGATACTTCCCGTATAATCAGTCAGACCTAAAATGGATTTTACAAGGGTGCTTTTGCCGGCTCCGTTTGAGCCGATTACTCCGATTCGTTCCCCTTCCTGAAAAACAAGTGGGCTTTCAATTTGAAGGGCTGTCTGCTTTCCATACTGTACCTTCAAATGATCAATGGTCAATAACATACTCTGCTGCTTCCTTTCTTGGTAAATTCTTTTGCTTTCCCATGGAATCATCATAACAGACTCATATGAATTTCAAATGAATATCCCATGTGGATATGATAAAGAAAGGTTTGAAAGACTCCGTTTTACACACAAGGAAATGTCAATTGTGCAAGCACTCCCTTTTCCAGATTCTCCACTTTCAGTTTTCCCCCTAAAAGTCTGTTGTAATAAGACACCACATAAAGCCCCAGCCCCTTGCCTTTCTGTTTCGTATCGCTGCTTACAAAAGGCTCGCAAATATTGGGGAGAAGTTCTTCTTCTATGAGCACTCCGTAGTTTTCAATACGAAACATGTTATCCGCAAGGCTCATACAGATTTTTTCTCCCTCCGGTGTATACTGTACCGCATTGGAAATCAGGTTATCGATTATCTTTTTTAAGATTTCCCTGTCTGTATGCACGGTACCCATGCCTTCTATTTCTATGGAAAGCTTTTTTTCTGCTGCCTGAACCCGGTAAGCGGCTGCTGCCTCCCGGGTAAGCTCTCTAAGGGAAACCGGCTCTATCTGCAGGCTGTCTGCACAATGATTTAAATATAAAATATCCTCCACGATTTTCCTCATGGACCAAAGCTGTTCCTTTACCTTCGGCAGATATTCCTTTGTATCCTTATATTTTCCCACCTGATTCATCATACCTTCCACTAAAAGCAGCGCAGCCGTAATCGGAGTCTTTAGCTGGTGGGAGGAAGCTCTTAAAAAGACCTCTTGTCTTTCATTTTCCTCCTCTAACATGTGGTTTTTCTCTTCCAGCTCCACAAGATTGTCCTGAAGCTTTTCATACAGTTCATTTAACGTCCTTCCCAATGCTCCTATTTCATCATTACTCTCAGACTTAATAGGCTCTATGCGAAAACTCCCTGCTTCTTTTGCATGCTCCGCATAGCCTGCAAGGCGAATGATAGGATTGACGATTCTTTTTGAAAATGCCCCGGATGCCACCAGTACCAGAAAAAACACAAGTGTCACAATCATGGGAAGACTCCCTGTCAGGACCGGCAAAAGATCGTTCATTTCGGGAGACATGACCGGAAGAATGGAAATCACAAGGGAATCCTCTGTTTTTCCCATTGCCAGATAGGTGATGTAGACATTGTTTCCGTCCGAAATGCCGTTTTCATAAACAATCAGGGAATCAGACAGTATATGGATCTTTCCGTATTCTTTACCATACTCTTCTTTGTATATGTCTTCAGCAGCTTGTGTGTCTATCTTTACTTCCACAGGAGCTTCCTCTGCTTTTGAACTGTCTGCCAGCAATTTTTCTTTTATTATATTCCATGTGTCCATCAACTCTTCTCCAGAATAGTCACCTTCCGTTTCCTTCCACTTTTCCGGGTTTCTTCCATACTTTCGAAAGTCATCCAGAATTTCCTTTAATTCTTCATCCTTTATCTCTATGGACATTTGAAAAAACTTGCCTGCCACATAAATTATTTCTCCCCGGTCCGGTATCTCCACGGAAAAGGTTCCGGAAGGATTTTTTACAGCAAGCTCTTTATAACTCTTTGTTTTCATATATCCTTCCTGAATGGCTGCAATGGAGTTTAAGTTATCCTTTTTCACATAGTCCACGTATAGAGAGGGAAGCATAAACGCAAAATATCCCACCACCAGAGAAACCATAAGAACCGCCAGCATGATGCTGTAAAGAAATGTTTTCTTGGCTAATCCCATGGTTACACCTCCCCATTGAACTGATAACCGATTCCAATAATGGTCTTAATCACATTTTTCGGAAGCTTTTTCCGCAGGTTCTTTACATGGGCGTCAATAATCCGGTCATTTCCGATATAATCCTCGTTAAAGATCCTCAGTATGAGCTGCTCTCTTGTAAATGCCCGGTTCGGCTCCTTTTTCAGAGTCTGCAACAATAAGAATTCACTTAAGGTAAGGGGAAGCAGCTCTCCATCATAAAATGCCTGATAGGAATCCTCCTGAATATACAGTCCTTTTCCCTTTTCCTCCTTGCGCTCCTGCCCTTTTACCCGCCTTAGGATCGTCTCCATCCGCTTTAGGAGAATGATAGGTGAAACAGGCTTGATCACATAATCATCTGCATAAAGGTTAAATGCCTGCACCTGCGTTTTTTCATCCTCCAATGCAGTCAACATAATAGTAGCCATTTGGGGCCTGTTTTCTTTGATAAAAGAAAGCACCTCAATCCCGCTTTTTTTCGGAACCATAATATCCAGAACTGCCATATCAAATGCCCTTTCTGCAAGAAGCTTAAGAGCTTGTTCCCCATCGCTTGCGGCAGTTACCTGATACCCCTGCATTTTCATATATTCCGCAAGGACCTCCTGTATGGTAGGCTCATCCTCTAAAAATAAAATTTCCATATGTTCTCCTGCCCACATATCTTTCCATGTTTTTTTCAGTATAGCACAGCCATATGAATTTGAAATGAAGATTCCGGAAAGTCCGCTTAAACTAATTCTTTTTCATAACACCACCAGTCCTCTCCATACAAATTAGATTCCCCTTTTTTCTCAAAATTCAGTCTTGCATAGGAACGGAGGGCCTTTACATTTGTCTTACTCACAAGAAAATGCACACTTTTATAATTTCTTTTTTTCAATTCCTCCATAGTCCTTTGAAGCATCAGCCTTGCAAGTCCCTGATTCTGATAAGTGCTTTTTATTGCCAGCCTGGCAACCTCCGCTGCCGGCTTCAGACTGCCAGACCAACACGTCAGCCCATCCACTTCTTTGTCGTCATCTATGGAAATGGTTCCAATAATCTCATCCTTTTCATTTTTCATGACAAAAATTGCCTGTCTTTTAAAATCATTTTCCAGAATTTCTTCATTTGGGTAATCCGCTGACCATGTACATCCTTCCGTCCCAATCATGGAATGATACAGGGATAAAATTTCCTGTTTATCTTTAAGGGATGCCGGTAAAAAAGTTTTATTTTTCATAAGTTATCCTTTCACTCAATATGCCTAAGCCCTCTTTTCCAGCAATGTTTCTCCGTAATACTCTTCCGGCTTACTTTGGCTTGCTTTCATAATCTTTTTATTTTCGTACATAAGCATATCTGCCTGCTGATAAATGTCCATCAGTTTCTTGCCGGCATTTTCCTTATTAGAAAGAGCATAACCATAAGCAATACTGATACGGAACAATTTATCAGGCTTCCGGTTATGTTCTACCATTTTCTTTTTAAAATTCATAAGCCCCTGTTCACAGCGCATCTGCACATTGCTTCCGCTTATCAAAACAGCAAATTCATCTCCGCCGATGCGGAAGCATTCGCCCTCCTGTCTTTCAAAAGCCGTCTTAATCGTATTGGCGCTTTGAACAAGCATGCTGTCACCAAGATGATGTCCCAGATTGTCATTGACAAATTTCAGGTCATTGACGTCAAACATTACAATTGCCACTGCGGGGATTTCATTCTTTCTTTTCTCCAGATCCACTAAATGCTCCTGAAATGCCGTTCTATTTCCGATTCCAGTCAATCCGTCCCGATATGCCAGCTGGCTTACAAATTCCGCCTGTACCCCAAGCTTTACGGCATTAATCGTCTTCTCCAGACTGGAGCTTCCATAGCATATGATAAAAATCAAAAGACCGATACGGACGAACATGGCAGAATCGTTGCTGTTTCCCCTGTAAAACCGGATTATGTCTATAACAGTGGCTACTGAAATGCCGCAGAGTCCGATTCCCCGCAACACTCTATAAATATTTCTGGTCTGATTCTTTCCCTTTACAAAGGAATTGCGGATAATCATATAAAGCATGATGATGGCTGATAATGCCAGCATAATATGGGACAAGGGCAGTGTCTCATGCAAATCGGCAATATTCAATAAGTGCAATGCCATACATAAGATAAATTCCAAAAATGATAATGCGACAAATGCCTTTACTACAAATCTTTTGCGAAAACCATAGGCAGAGTTCAAGTACAAAATCATGGGAATGGGAATCAGTATGAGCGAATAACAGGATATTACCTGTAGCATACGACTGTCACCAACAAAAAACTGAAGCAGATTCGTCTCTGTGATACACCAGATTGCGATACTGACCGCAAACACTCCTAGATACATCAGTTCATGATTCTTTTGATTGGACATATTGATAGGAATGTCCGCAACAATCAAAAGAATCCCAACGAACAAAAGCAAGACACAGCTGACAAATGCTATGACCTTATTGCCCAGGATGTCAAAAATAATTCCCGCAGGCGAACCAATATATAAATTATCCATACCTGCCCTGGCATCACTATATGCCAGCGTAATCCGAACCTCTATTTGCTTTCCGGCATCCTGAAGGGAAATGGGAATACAGTTCCAATGGGTTCCATATGATTTTGTATAAAAAACATTTTGGGATTTAAAAGGTTCATACACTAATTCCCCATCTATGTACACTTTACAAAAGATATTTTTGCTCCGATACCAAAGAGAGGTTCCTTCCTCCAAATCTTCCGGCAATGTATTATATACGCTAAATTCCTTATTTGTTTCTACTCCTGCAAGCTTATTTAGATGGGCAATATCCACTAAACTTTCATCCTCTGTCCTCCAGCCCCTTGAGAAACCGGCTGCTTCCACAAAAGACTCCTCTCTAAAGGATGGACCTTTATACTGCACACACATCCATGCTATCATACATATAAACACGATCAGCATGAGTGCATACATAACATGATATTTTCGATTTGATTTTTCCATCTTTCCTTATCCGATTCCTTTCCCCCAGCATTTATTATATAATGCAAGTGTTACTGATTTCCCCTGATTGTTACTTTGCAAATATTCATAATCTATTAGGATATGAATATTTTTATAATTGTTTATCCTTTCTAATTATGAACTATAATTGAAGAAAATGCAACACTATATGACAAATTATGCTATAGGAACAGACACCTTCTTATTCCCCCAAAAGTGCAACTTATAGAATTTCCCTTGTTTTTACACACTAAAAATGATAGAAAGGTATTAGAAAAATATTTAAGAAACAAAGGTGAAAGGCAGAACATGAAAATCACGCTACAGCAGGTCAACAAGGGAAACGAAGAAATCATAATTAAATATTCCCAGATAACAGAACGCATTGACGGCATCGTAAGATATATAGAAGGTCAAAGCGGACAATTACTTGGCAGTAAAGATGGGCAGCAGTATGTAATCAGCGTTCCCAAAGGGACGATGAGCTTGCGGGGGACAGCAACATCATAGTGAACCTGAAAAAGATGCTGGAGGACTATGCAAAAAATAACGGGTATACCAACACGGGGCATTTTACGGATAACGGATTTTCCGGTGCAGTTTTGACAGGCCGGGATGGAAGCAGATATTAAGCCGGATTGAAAACGGCAATGTCGGCACAGTCATAGTAAAAGACATGAGCCGTGTCGGGAGGGATTACCTTCAGGTGGAATTCTACACGGAGGTATACTTCCGTGAAAAAGGTGTCCGCTTTATTGCTGTTTCCAACGATGTTGACAGTACCAACAACACCAACAGCGAATTGGCCCCTTTTTTGAATATCATGAACGAATGGTATCTGCGTGACTGCAGCAGGAAGATTACTGCTGTTCTGCGGGCAAAAGGGAAAGAAGGAAAACCGATCACGAGCAACCCGCCATACGGATATGTATAAAATCCGGAGAATAAAAACCTTTGGCTTGTTGACAAAGAAGCGGCAGAAATTATAAGACCATGTGCGATTTTGAAACCCCTTATAACCGGACAGGCGGCTCGGTTGTGAGGATACTGGAAAGACCGGAATATATGGCGATACCGTAAATTTCCGGAGCCATAAGGAGTCCTATAAGGATAAAAAAGCGGTAAAAAATTCCAGTGAGGATATTCTTATTTTCCGCGATACCCACGAAGCGGTCATTGGACTATCCATGCAGAAGACAAGTCGATAATCCAGCCGGAAAGGAAGAAGATATCATTTCCTATAAATCCGCATAGAAAATCAGATGTGCGGGATAAGGCAGAACATCCGCAGCCAAAGCCTTCCATGCTTGCGGATAAATATTTCCGCCTTAAAGAGATTGACAGCAGGCTCAAAGACCAGAACAAGGCAATTTTCGAGCGTGAGAAAAATCGTGATCAGCTGAAAAAGGAGTTATCCGAATGTACGGGTATATTTAAGGGCGGCAGACGAAAGGAGCTGCAACATGAGATAAATAGTATTGATACTCAGATTTCCAATATGAAAAAGCGGCTGTCGTCTATCGTAAAGGTATACAAGTTTGACTCTGTGCAGGCATTCTATAAGGAATTTAATATAGCAAAGAGCGAATATCTTGATTATAAGGCGCTTCGTGCAGAGTGGAAGAAAAACTATGGGGAAAAGGCAAATCGAGTAGGAGGGGGTGACTAACCCCCGTCCTCTCACACCACCGCTCATGCGG
>CAMWWJ010000045.1 GCA_947177925.1 uncultured Lachnospiraceae bacterium | reverse complement strand
GAGTTATACTAACTACTGTAGATACAGATTCCCTAAAAAATCGGGAAAAGAAAAAGTAAATAACAAAAGTCTTAAGGAGGAAAATACAATGGCAGATTTAACAAAGGACATGACAATTGGAGAAATTTTACAGATAAATCCAAATGCAGCGCCTGTTTTAATGGAAATGGGAATGCACTGTCTGGGCTGTCCGTCCGCACAGGGTGAGTCATTGGAAATGGCAGCAATGGTTCACGGAATGGATATTGATGAATTGATGGACAAGATAAATGCAGCTTCTTAATTGGAAGCTGCATTTATCTATTCATAAGCTTTTTGTAACTTTCAAGAAAGCAGTTAGATTTGTGTCAATGCCTGGAGGGCATTTCCCTGACAGATGCTTTCCAAGTGTTCTTCCAGAAAAGCTCTGTTTGCGTCCGTACATTTTTCGATTTTCCCATACTCGGAAAGAATATTGCATATCCGGTTGAAATCCTCAAAGGTATGGGAACCCTGCTCTAGTAAGAGCTTATAGCTGTCATTGGAGCTGTCCTTGAAAAGAGTATTTTTCCCTTCATAAAATCCTTTTAGCACATGAGCGGCTCTTGTAACTATCTGAAAGCTTGAAAAGGAATAAAGCCTTAAGGCACCAGCTGTATTGTTGATAGAGGAAGCTTTGCTCTTTTCGGAGCGTACAGGAGCCTTTTTGTTCTGTACTTCTCCTGTAGTTTCCAGTAAATCTTCTATTTTAGATTCATGAAGCTTTTTAAATAAGTCTAACACATCATCCGCATCTTTTTTGGAAGGCAGTAGTGTATCCGGCTCCTCCCAATCATCTTCGTCACCTTCGGAATGAACAGAAGGCGCAAATTTGGAAAAGCGAGTATCTAATTCTTCAGGATCTTCTACCTTTGTAATGATCAAAACGATACACTCTGAATTCAGAGGTATGGCTTCTATCATAAGAGGAATATCTTCTGCTTCAAATCCAAACTCAAAAGAAGCCTGCTGCATCATATCCCGGAATAAATTTTTTGCTTTTTCTGTGCCGTATGCCAGTTCGCTGATTTTCAGCTGTCTGTCTATTAAGTCGGCTTTTGTCAACGTACAACGTATTTGGTGATCGTTCACTTTTTCGATTTTCATATTGTCACATCCTTTTTTGAAAACTTAGAAAAGTCCCGTTTTTAGCTTATATTGTGATAAAAACATATTATACTTTATCAATTATCAAGTCAATAGCAGTTGGTTCCAGTTTAAGAAAATTTTAGAAATTTTAACAAAATGCTTGCAAAATCGACAGGAATCATTTATGCTTTAATTAGAGATGCTTCCAGACCGGTATCGTACCCGGAACATAAACGGGAACGGATAGGAAAGGAGGCCGGATCAAAGCTTATATTTATATATGATAGCTATCTAAAAGCAGAACAGCGGGACGCCGCTTCTAGGTTCGAGTTATTCGAACACATCTAAAGCCAGGGTGCTTTAAATCTTAATATATTCCTAAATAATTCCAATTATAATTCAAAACTAAGACATGAAAACTATATTTTTATCAAGGGTTTGGAACATCTCTATTTTTTTTACAATGTTTAGTATCGGCACATATTAGAATCTTATAATAATTTTTTTTATATTTGCAAAATATATCACAGAACCTTTTTTTGGTAAAACAAAAGCAAATAAAAAGAAAAGCCGGGTGCTTTCGGGAATTTTACTACGGAAACAAAGATACATAAGAGTCCCTCACAGTCAATGTTTCCATGGTGCCTGCAGAAGAAAGATGGTTTTTACGGCAGGCGGGATTGGGGTGCAAAGCACTAAAATGTAAAATTATAATGACTATAGTCGATTTTTCTGATATAATCAAGAACAATTGGAGGGCATATCATGAAGCAGATAAAACAAAAAATGATACCGATAGCGATAGCAGTAATTTTAATTGTTCTGGTTGTGATAATCGGACTATTTTCAGGTATTATGGAAAAGTATTCCTATTCCAAAGAAAGAATGGATTTAAACGAATACTTTCAAGTATATACAGAAAAGGAGCTTTCTATTCTTTGGGAAGACCATATTCTGGAAGAAAAAGGAATGATTCAAGATGGCACCGCTTATCTTTCTCTGAGTACGGTGCAGTCTTATTTAAACAGCAGGTTCTACTTTGATGCGGGAGAAAACCTTCTTATATATACTACTCCCATGGAGATAATTCGTGCATATGTGGGAGAAAGCGCTTATTCTACAGGCGGAGAAGAAGTGGCTGCGGATTATCGGATTGTGATGCTGGAAGAGGAAGTTCCCTATATAGCGGTAGAATTTGTAAAGGCATATACGAACTTTTCCTACGAGATATTTGGGGAGCCTAACCATATGGAAATTTGTATGGAGAGTACTGATGCTGTAGAGGCGGATTTAAAAAAGAATACAAAAGTGCGTTATCAGGGAGGAATAAAAAGTCCCATTTTGAAGGATGTACAAAAGGGAGATACGGTTACTGTCCTGGAGAAAATGGAAAAGTGGTCTAAGGTAAAGACAGAAGATTCCATTATCGGCTATGTGGAAAATAAGTATCTGGCAGATGAGCGGACAGTGGAACGGACGGTTGAGCCTACGGTGGAAGAGCCTGTTTATACTTCGATTCATAAGGAATATCCCATTAATCTGGTATGGCATGTAGTGACCAATCCGGTTGCAAACGGGAAGGTGGAAGGGCTTCTTGCCAATACAAAAGCAATCAATACTATTTCGCCTACCTGGTTTGCTTTAAGCGACAATGAAGGAAATTTCACATCTCTGGCAGATAAGAGTTATGTGGATTTCATGCATCAGCGGGGAATAGAAGTGTGGGCGCTGATTGATAATTTTACCGGGCGCATAGGTGAGGAATCAGTTAACACCAAAGAGGTTTTATCCAGTACCACAAAACGGACCAATTTAATACAGAACTTAATGGGACAGGTTCTTGCAAATGGAATTGACGGAATCAACGTGGACTTTGAACAGGTGCCGAGAGAAGCAGGAGAGGATTATATACAGTTTTTAAGGGAGTTGTCCGTTGCCTGCCGGCTGAATCAAATCGTGCTGTCGGTAGATAATTACGTTCCTACGGAATATACCGCATATTACAATAGGGAGGAGCAGGGAATAATTGCCGATTATATCATTATTATGGGATATGACGAGCATTATTCGGGTTCAGAGATTGGTTCCATAGCTTCCATAAATTATGTAGAGGGCGGGATTAAAGACACGCTGAATGAGGTGCCAAAGGAAAAGGTAATCAATGCGATTCCGTTTTATGCGGGAATCTGGGCAACCGAAAGCGGCACTACTACACTGGATAAGGTGAGCATGTCTTATGCGGAAAAATTCATGTCGGAGAAAGGCGGAACAGCTGATTGGGATGAAGTGACCTGTCAGAATTTTACGACCTTTCAGTCAGAAAATACTACTTATCAGATATGGCTGGAAGACGAGGCATCCATTCAGACCAAATTAAATGTGATGAAAAATTATGATATTGCCGGAGTGGCAGGATGGAGATTGGGCCTTGAAAAGCCCGAAATATGGGATTTAGTAGCCAATTACCTGCAATAGGGGGCCTGTTCTTTTTGGAATGAACTGTTTTTCTTCCACATACAATATAGAAAAGCTTGTGGGAAGAGCGGACAATGAAAAAAAGAGCAGTATCGATGGTCATGACCATTATCTTTATTATTTCCATGTGCGTACTGGCAAGAACTGCTGCCGTATATACTACGTCAAATCAATTGAAGGAAGGGGAAAGAGTGGTGGTGATTGACCCGGGGCATGGTGGAAATGATCCGGGGAAGGTTGGAGTAAATGATGCCCTGGAAAAGGATATCAATTTAAAAATTGCCCTTCTTGTAAAGCTGTTTCTGGAACAGGATGATGTAAAGGTAGTATTGACAAGGGACGGGGATTATGGTCTGTATCAGGAAAGCGATAGAAATAAAAAGGTTACGGATATAAAGAAGCGGGTAGAAATTATAGAGAACCCTGGAACAGTTTTAGCAGTTAGTATCCATCAAAACAGCTATGGTTCCGGAGATATTACCGGCGCCCAGGTTTTTTATTATAGCCATTCGAAAGAAGGAAAAAAGGCTGCGGAAATTATGCAGAACCAGTTGATTGAGGGCGTGAATCAATCCAATCATAGAAAGGCAAAAGCAAATAATAACTATTACATCTTAAAGAAATCCACTACGCCATCTATCATAGTGGAATGCGGTTTCCTTTCTTCCAAAACAGAGGCAGCCCTTTTGTGTGATGAAGAATATCAGGAAAAACTGGCATGGAATATTCATCTGGCCATTATCAAGTATTTAAATCAGGATTGAGATATGCTATACTTTGAAGAACGGAAGCTGCAAAGGAGCCGATATTTGTGGAAACAAAGTGGATGAAACTGTTAGAAGAACAACCGGATATGGATGTGATAAAAGAAGCGGGGCAGATTGTAAAGAAAGGCGGTCTTGTGGCATTTCCTACAGAAACCGTATATGGACTGGGCGGAGACGGACTGAATAAAGAGGCTGCCGAAAAAATATATGCGGCAAAAGGAAGACCGTCCGACAACCCTCTTATCATTCACATTGCAGACAGACATGATTTGGAAAGGCTGGTAAAAGAGCTGCCTGCAAAGGCGGAACAATTGGCGGATGCTTTCTGGCCAGGACCTCTTACCATGATATTTCATAAAAGCGAGGAAGTCCCCTGTGAAACAACAGGAGGTCTGTCTACAGTGGCAGTCAGATATCCCAATCATCCGGTGGCGCTTGCATTTATTAAAGAAAGCGGCGGATTCGTAGCAGCTCCAAGTGCCAATACATCAGGAAGGCCAAGCCCCACCTCAGGGGCACATGTATATGAGGATTTGCAGGGCAGGATTGAAATGCTTTTAGACAGCGGAGAGGTTGGAATCGGAATCGAGTCTACGATTGTTGATATGACAGTAGAGCCTCCCATGATTTTAAGGCCGGGATTCATTACAGAAGAAATGCTTTTGCAGGTCATTGGCAATGTAACGGTGGATAAGACTACTCAAAAACAAATAGCGGATATGGCTCCAAAGGCTCCAGGCATGAAATACAGACATTATGCACCAAAAGGGGAGTTGACGATTGTTTCCGGAAGCAGCCGGGAAGTAAAAGCCGCAATCAATGAGTTATTAGAGGCTGCAAAAGAAAAGGGGCTTCGCACCGGTGTGATTGGAACGGAAGAAAATATAGAGTCTTATCGGGCAGATATTAAAATAAGTGCAGGAAAAAAAGGAGACGAGCTTACGGCTGCCAGAAGACTTTACAGTATATTAAGGGAGTTTGATGAAAAAAAGGCAGATGTGATTTATTCGGAGGCGTTTCCCGGAACAGGAATAGGACAGGCTGTTATGAATCGCCTGTTAAAGGCAGCGGGGCATAAAGTAATTCAGGTACAGCAGAGAGGAGAAAAAATGATAGCAATTGGCAGTGATCACGGTGGATTTGACTTAAAAGAGAAGGTAATGGAACATTTAAAGGAGCAGGGCATAGAATGCAGGGACATGGGCTGCTATGATAAAAACTCCTGTGATTATCCCGTATATGGGCGTGCCGTAGCAAAGGCAGTGGCAGCAGGAGAAGCGGATAAGGGTATCGTGATCTGTACAACGGGAATCGGTATTTCCATAACAGCCAATAAAGTAAAGGGAGTCCGGGCGGCTCTTTGTTCGGATACTCTTTCCGCAAGGCTTACAAGAGAGCACAATGATGCCAATGTACTTGCCCTTGGTGCAGGAATTGTAGGGACAAACCTTGCCTTTGAAATTGTAGATACATTTCTTGGGACGGATTTTTCACAGGCGGAAAGACATGTGAAAAGAGTGAATATGATAGAGGAGCTTTGATGCTGGGAGGAGCCATGAGTGATAAACGAAAAGACTATATTTCATGGGATGAATATTTTATGGGAGTTTCCGTTTTGTCAGGTATGCGTTCCAAAGATCCAAACACACAGGTAGGAGCCTGTATCGTTGGTGCGGATAACCGGATTTTATCCATGGGTTATAACGGTTTTCCAAATGGATGCTCTGATGAACTGTTTCCCTGGGCAAGAGAAGGGGAAGGGTTGAATACCAAGTATCCTTTTGTGACCCATAGTGAATTAAATGCAATCTTAAATTATAAAGGGGGAAGCCTGGAAGGCAGTAAGTTGTACGTGTCTTTGTTTCCCTGCAACGAATGTGCCAAAGCAATTATTCAGGCAGGCATCAAAACAGTAGTATATGCCTGTGACAAATATAAGGAATCGGATTCGGTCATCGCATCCAAGAAAATGTTTGATGCAGCCGGTGTGGCTTATTATCAGTATAAGCATACAGGAAGGAAGATTCTGCTAGATTTATAAGGAAGGTTCATAGGAAGGTGGATAAGTGAAAAAGAGAAGAATTTTCGGAGCATTTCTGTTGGTGCTCTGTGTATTGCTCAGCAGTTTGCAGGGGGATGAAGTCAAGGCTACTTCTACGTCCGACAAGCTTCGACAGGTGCAGCAGGATAAAAAGGAAACGGAACAGAAGAAAAATAATGTTCAAAATAATCTGGATGACTTAAAGGAAGAAAAAACAGGTCTTCAATCCTATTTAAATAATCTGAATGCCCAGTTAGAAAGCGCAACGGGTGAACTGGCAAGAATCGAACAGCTTATTGCAGAAAAAAATGCTGCAATTGAGGAGACAAGAAAGTCACTGGAGGAAGCAAAGAAAAAAGAAGCACAAGAAGCTCAAAACATGAAACTGCGCATGCAGTTTATTTATAAAAAAGGCAGCACTGCTTATTTGGATATGCTTTTCTCTGCCGATAGCTTTGGCGAATTCCTGACGATGTACAAATATGTAGAAAAGGTTACCGCTTATGACAGGGAGAGCCTGCGGGCATATAAAGAGCTGAAAGAAAAGATCATAAAGGAAGAAGAAGAATTAAAGGATGATCAGGCGGGTCTGGAGGTGCTGTTAGAAGAGGCAAAGGAAAAAAAGAACAGCGTGGAAGCTACGGTGAAAGAAGCGCATGAAAGTGTTCAGGAATATACGGCTCAGATTTCAGAAGAAGAAAAAAGGCTGATTGAATATGAAAAAGCGCTTTTAGCCCAGGAAAATGACGAAGCTGTTCTTCAAAAGAAGCTGGAGGAGGAACGGGCAATATCTGCAATGGTAGCGCAGACTACCATGCGTGATCTGTCCAGCATAACCTTTGGAGCCGGCGACCTTGATATGATGGCAGCCATTATTGAATGCGAGGCGGGAGGAGAGCCCTATACAGGGAAGGTTGCCGTAGGAGCGGTTGTCATGAATCGGGTAAAAAGTCCTCTTTTTCCGGATACCGTGGCAGGGGTGATTTATCAGAACAGACAGTTTTCTCCGGTAGGAAGCGGACGATTTGCGGTTGTTCTGGCAAGAGGAGCCAACCAGTCATGTTATGAGGCTGCCCAGGAGGCAATGGCAGGAGCCAGCCCGGTAGGAAACTGCGTATTTTTCCGTACACCCATTCCGGGACTTACAGGGATTCAGATAGGTGGACATATTTTTTATTGATATTGCTTTTAATATACAATTTTTTATATTTACGAATATTTAATAAGAGAAGGGAAAAATGCCCTGGCAGCAAAGCGCTGAAAATAAGACAGCGTTTGGCTGTCAGGGTGTTTTTAGATAAATATCAATTTTTCATAAAGTATAAAGGAAAATAGAACAAATGCTTAGTATAAGTCGTGTAGAACATATTGCAGTTGCCTTTTGGAAGAAAAAGGAGTGTAAATTCGATATATTTCTGCTATAATAGAAGTGAATAGATGATTTGGGAAAGGGGCTGATACCAATGGATGTTTCGGGTAAGCCGGTAAATTTGGAATCTCTGGAAATGGCAAAGAATCGTGATAAGAAGGTATATATTACTGATATTGCGATAAATAGAGTGCCATTTATTCGATACAAGGGATTTACAGATAACCAAAATCATATAATGCGAGAGTTGGCACAAGAAGTATTGACGGTTTCCAAAGATGAAAATGATAGTAATGAAGTTGCAATAACTTGTGATCTTGGGGTGGATAACCCACTTGAAGTGTATGGTGTTTCTTTTGGAACGGAGCATGAGGTGGATGTCAGGGCGGATACATTGTCAAACCATATTCTTGTTTCGCAGAAGTCCGTGGCAGTAGTTATTTTGCACAACCACCCTTCCACACAGACATTTTCAATACAGGATATACAGTTTTTTATTGAGTTTTCTGCTTTAGAGGTTATGGTCGTGGTGTCAAATCAGGGAACGGTTCACTATTTGAGGCGAGAGGAAAGTTATGATTTGAAAAAAGCAGTAGCTTTATTTAATGAATGTGTGGAGGACTTAAAAAAGGATTCTCCATTAACGGAGATTTATCTTGCGGCATTGTCATTTTTGGCAAAGAGTAGTGAAGTAGGAATATACTATAGGTAGCAAAAATGGCTCCCTATAGTCATAAGTTCTATTATCGTTAGGAGGTTGAGGGCATGGAAAGTTATGTTTTGAATGATGTGGAATATGATTTTAAGCCTTTGGAAATTTTTGTTCCTGATCCAGATTATAAAGTTGATGAAAAAGAATTGGAGAAAAGTATAGAAAAAAATAAGGCTATCATAGCACGGGCAAGGGAGAGTCGGAAAAGGTATTTGCAGAAGGTATGATGCAATACTGATTTTACAATTAAAAAAGTTCGAGGTAAAGGGAAGTATTTCCATTAAAATGGAGGTACTTCCCTTTTTGCGTGGAAAGGAGAGTTTCAATGTTGAAAAAACCAATGACAACGGAAGAGCTGTTTGACAAAATTCGGGGAATTTTAAAAGAAAAAGGCAAGTTGCCGGATATTCTGGATTATGGGCTGGCAGCATATAATCCAGTTCCGATAAGAACTTATGAATTTGACCTGAAAAGCAATCTTGCCTGTCATACATGGATGAGGTTATGCCGAAGAAATTTACTGATGATAATGCTGAAAGTGATATGTTGAATACGGTGATTGATATTGACGGTTTTTTACCAAAAAGAGAGGCATCAGGGAATAAATAAAAGCAGCAAAAGAATACGAACTTATGTTTGTTCTGTATGGACAAGAGAGGGTGGATGTGGTATAATAAATCCCGATTTTGCTTTTCAATTTGTCCATTCAGTTTTACTACTTCCGTAAGGTGCGGAAAATTGAAAGCGGTGAACGAAATTCGTCGAAAAGGCAATTTTTAGAAAATAGAATATGTGTCTCGACGAATTTCTGCCTAATAGTCGAACTTTTTCACTATGGATTTTGGAGGTGGTATTTGTGCAAACTGCACAAAATATATTTAAACTTCATTCAGAATACAAGCCGACAGGCGACCAGCCACAGGCAATCGAAGCCCTTGTGAAAGGCTTCAAAGAAGGCAACCAATTCCAGACTTTACTAGGGGTTACAGGTTCCGGCAAGACCTTCACTATGGCGAATGTCATTCAAGCCTTAAACAAGCCCACTTTGGTAATAGCGCACAATAAGACACTGGCAGGGCAGCTTTATGGAGAATTTAAAGAATTCTTTCCGGAAAACGCCGTGGAATATTTCGTAAGCTACTACGACTACTACCAGCCGGAAGCCTATGTACCTTCCACAGACACCTACATTGAAAAGGATTCCTCCATCAATGATGAAATCGATAAACTAAGGCTGTCCGCAACCGCATCCCTGACGGAGCGCAAGGACGTGATCGTGGTGGCAAGTGTTTCCTGCATATACGGTTTAGGAAGCCCGGATGACTATCAGGAGATGCTTGTTTCCTTAAGACCGGGTATGAATAAGGACAGGGATGAAGTCATTAAAGAGCTGATACAAATCCAATATGACAGAAACGATATGGAGATAAGCCGGGGGAATTTCCGGGTTCGGGGAGATGTGCTGGAAATCTATCCTGCAGAAGGCGGAGATTTTCTGATTCGGGTAGAGTTTTTTGGAGATGAAATCGACAGGATTGCAGAAGTGGATCCATTGCTTGGAACCGTTCATGCCACATTGGAGCACATTACTATTTTTCCGGCCTCCCATTACGTAGTACCTATGGAAAAGATTCTGGCGGCATGTACCAATATTGAACAGGAGCTGGAGGACCGCATCCGCTTTTTTAAAGGAGAGGACAAGCTGTTAGAGGCACAGAGGATTTCCGAACGGACCAATTTTGATATAGAAATGCTGAAGGAAACCGGGTTCTGTTCCGGCATTGAAAATTATTCCAGACATTTAAGCTTTATGGAACCGGGAGCTACGCCTCATACCCTGATGGATTTCTTTCAGGATGATTACCTGATTATCATTGACGAATCCCATATGACGGTTCCTCAGATAAGAGGAATGTTCGCAGGGGACAGATCCCGTAAAAACACACTGGTGGATTACGGTTTTAGACTGCCTTCCGCACTGGATAACAGGCCTCTTAATTTTCAGGAATTTGAAAGCAAGATCGATCAGCTTTTATTTGTATCCGCCACACCTTCCGACTACGAAAAGGAGCATGAGCTGTTAAGGGCGGAGCAGATCATCCGTCCTACCGGGCTTTTAGATCCGGAGGTGGACGTACGTAAAGTAGAAGGCCAGATTGACGATCTGATATCAGAAGTAAAAAAGGAAATTGAGAAAAAAAATAAGGTCATGATTACAACCCTTACGAAGCGGATGGCAGAAGATCTGACGGATTATATGAAAGAAGTGGGAATTCGTGTCAGGTATCTTCATTCGGATATTGATACATTGGAACGTGCCGAAATTATCAGGGATATGCGTCTTGACGTATTTGATGTGCTGGTAGGTATCAATCTGTTAAGAGAAGGGCTTGACATTCCGGAAATATCTCTGGTAGCCATACTGGATGCAGATAAAGAAGGATTCCTGCGTTCGGAAACCTCCCTTATCCAGACCATTGGACGTGCGGCAAGAAATGCAGAGGGACGGGTAATCATGTATGGGGATAAGATGACGGATTCCATGAATGCAGCTATTAGTGAGACTAACAGACGTCGTAAGATTCAGCAGGAATATAATGAAGAACATGGCATTACCCCCCAGACTATTAAAAAAGCCGTAAGAGATCTGATCAGCATTTCGAAAGCCGTAAGCAAGGAAGAGATTGAATTTGAAAAAGATCCGGAATCCATGAACAGGGAAGAATTGGAAAAGCTGATTGGACAGGTTCAGAAACAAATGAAAAAGGCGGCGGCGGAATTGGATTTCGAGCTTGCAGCGAAGCTTCGTGACCAGATGGTTGAGCTGAAAAAGCAGTTGGATGATATGGAGTAGAAAAATGGTATTTAGTACGATTTTGTTTTTATGCGTATTTTTGCCTGTGGTAATCACAGGCTACTATATAGTACCGTCAAAATTCAAAAATGTTTTTCTGCTTTTGGCAAGCCTGTTTTTTTACGGGTGGGGCGAGCCGGGCTTTATCTGGATTATGTTAGCCTCCATTTTGTGTAATTATGGATTTGGCATAGTGATCTGGAGGCTGTCTGAAAAGCAGGCAGCATACAGGGAAAAGGCAGGGCGTTTGCAGATATGGAAAAAGATAACTGTGACTCTGGCTGTTATTTTGAATCTGGGCATTTTATTTGTATTCAAATATTTTACCTTTTGTATGGAAACAATACAAAAGGCAATAAACGGAAGCTTTTCCGTGATTCAGATTGCGCTTCCCATTGGGATTTCTTTTTATACATTTCAAGGACTGTCCTATGTAATCGATGTGTACCGGATGGAAGGAAAAGAGGATGAAAGGGGAGAAGTAAGTCACATTGTGCAAAAGAATCCTCTCAATCTTGCGCTATATATTTCCATGTTCCCACAGTTAATTGCCGGACCTATTGTGCGCTATACGGACATAGCAGGCGCCCTTACAAACAGGAAGACCACAAGCGCCATGTTTGCAGCAGGTGCGGAACGGTTCATAATCGGATTGGGTAAAAAAGCAATTCTTGCCAATATGGTGGGGAGCATGGCGGCTGACATCTTTTCGGCGGATATTTCTTATATGAGCGCCCAGGTTGCATGGCTGGGGGCAATTGCCTATACATTGCAGATTTACTTTGATTTTTCCGGCTATTCCGATATGGCAATCGGCCTTGGGAAAATCTTTGGATTTACTTTTATGGAAAACTTCCGTTATCCCTATATTTCCACATCTATCAGGGAGTTTTGGAGGAGATGGCACATATCCCTGTCCTCCTGGTTTCGGGATTATCTGTATATTCCCATGGGAGGAAGCCGGAAAGGAAATGTATACCTGCATTTGCTCATTGTCTTTGTTGCAACAGGCATCTGGCATGGAGCCGGCTTTGGGTTCCTTGTATGGGGATTATGGCATGGGGCATTCATTGTGCTGGAACGGTATATTGACAGCAGGACTGCCGGAAAAGAAGCAGGAATACACAACAGCGGCATATTGTTTGTGAAGTGGCTTTATACGATGCTGGTGGTAATAACGGGCTGGGTCATTTTCAACCTGGTATCCTTAAAGGATGGACTTTCCTATCTGGCGGTTATGTTTGGAATCCACAAAGCGGATTTTATTGCTTACGATATAAGATATTATATGTCCAATCAGAATATTTGCTATTTTGCCATTGCTGTTCTTACATGCTTTCCATTGAAAACCGTAGTTGAGAAGATTCCGGTGCTTTGGCAGCAAAAGGACTCCCTTTTTGTGCTGCTTGGAAAAAGAATATGCCTGTTGGCGCTGTTAATGCTTTCTTTTCTGTTTATCATCAACAGCTCCTACAATCCTTTTATTTATTTTCGCTTTTAACCTGGTTAACATTCATGGAGGCAGATACATGACTCAGAAAGGAAAAAAAGCGGCGGATATTATATTTTCTCTTGCATTTATGGCAATGATTACCATTCCGCTGCTTTGTATGAATACGGAAGAATATGCCCAGTCCCAATTGGAGAACCGGGCGCTGACTGGCTGGCCGGGCTGGGGCTTTGACAAAAAATATAATGAATGGTATCTTCATTATGCGGAAGACAGAATAGGATTCCGGGAAGAGGCCATCGGTCTTTTTACAAAGGCTGTGCACAGCCTGTTCCATGAGTTTGCGGAAGAGCTTCATATGTATGGAAAAGAGGATTATGTGTTTCCGGCAGACGATGGCTATGTGAAGTCCTATCAGCATTTGAACACGGATGAGGAACTGATAGACAGTCTGGTAACCTATCTTGGGAATACAAACGAATATTTAAAGGAAAAAAACATTCTATTCGTGTTTATGATATGTCCGGATAAAAAAAGCATTTACGGAGAGTATTTTCCCGATTATATTCATGTAAATGAAAAACAGGAAAACACATTGGAGCTGCTTGCCAAAAAGCTGGACAAGGCAGAAGTGCCTTATGTGATTCCGGTGGAGGAGTTTCAGGAGAAGGCAAAAACTGTCCAGATTTATAACAAAAAATATGATAGTGCCCATTGGAATGATTTTGGAGCATTTTATGGGATGCAGCTTGTGGGAGAAAAATTCAGACAGCAGGGAAGTGCTGCACCAGTCGTTTCGGAAGAAGACTATGTTTTAAACTTTGAAGAAATGAAGACTATGGAATTTATTGATATTCCCATCAATGAGCAGGTGCCCTTTTATACACTGGCCCACAAGCCTGAATTGAAAACAAGCCAAAAGCTGGAGGGCGCCCTTGAGAGAGTGGAGGGAACAAGCATACAGCATTACAAAAATCCCAATGCCAAATCGGAGGAAACGATTCTCATATTCCATGACAGCTTTCTTCAGTCCAATAAGAAGTTTTTTGTAAATACTTATAAAGAGGTCTATATGGTTTCCAGGCAGAACTACCAAGGAGTCCAATACTATGTGAACGTGCTGAATCCGGACGTTGTATTGTATGAAAATGCAGAAAGGGCATTTGCGGATGATTTATATGCCTATACCAGTCTTCGAGATATTCAATATGAAATGCCCTACGAGGCAGTGATGGCGGATTGGGTATCAAGTGGACAGTCAATTGCCGGCATTGGAAAGAAAAAGGAAAAAGAGCACCTGCGTTTGTCTGTAGATGCCGTGGAAGGCGGCAGTCTGCAGGACGGCATTTTATATGCTGATAAGAACAGCGGCATCGTGGAAATAAGCGGAGAATTAGAGGGTGCTAACCAGCAGGATTACCTGATTTATGTGAAATACAGAGATGAATATTATGAAGCGGGCTATGGCGGTTTTGCTGGGAAAAAGAAGGTGTCTGCGGCATTTCGAAGCAGCAGGCTGAAAAAGGGCACTATGGAATTTATAGCTGTTTCCAGGGAAACAGGAGAAGAAATTTCCCTGCTTTCCCTGAAAGTCAGAAAAAAAGATTTTTCATAGAAGAATGAGGACAAAAAGATGAGCGAGAAAAAGGAATTTATTAAAATCAGAGGAGCAAATGAACATAATTTAAAGAATTTAAGCGTGGATATTCCCAGAAATGAGCTGGTAGTCCTGACAGGCCTTTCGGGTTCGGGAAAATCCTCATTGGCATTTGATACGATTTATGCGGAAGGACAAAGACGGTACATGGAATCCTTGACCTC
>CAMWWJ010000044.1 GCA_947177925.1 uncultured Lachnospiraceae bacterium | reverse complement strand
GACTGTAAATCTGTTGGCAACGCCTTCGAAGGTTCGAATCCTTCTCCATCCATTTGGAGAACCAAATTAATATAATATCGCGGGGTGGAGCAGTCTGGAAGCTCGTCGGGCTCATAACCCGAAGGTCATAGGTTCAAATCCTGTCCCCGCTACTCAATGCCCAGATAGCTCAGTTGGTAGAGCAGAGGACTGAAAATCCTCGTGTCGCTGGTTCGATTCCGGCTCTGGGCATCTTTTATGCAAATATACATGGGCCACTAGCTCAGGTGGTAGAGCACTTGACTTTTAATCAAGTTGTCCGGGGTTCGAGTCCCCGGTGGCTCATAATGAAGATCAAAGGCCGTATCGGACATTTTGTTCCAATACGGTCTTTTTCAGTTATCATACAGTTTCTTATTTAAAGAAGATATGATAAAATAGAAAAAATTAAGAAGAATACGTGAAAAAGGAGAGAAAATCATGACATCCACTATCACAAGAGAAGAAGCAATCAATCTGTTAAAGGAATATAATAAGGAACCTTTTCATATCTTACATGGACTTACAGTTGAGGGAGTTATGAGATGGTATGCAAAGGAATTAGGATATGATCAGGAAGAAGACTATTGGGGACTTATTGGCCTGCTTCATGATATTGATTTTGAACTGTATCCCGAAGAGCATTGTAAAAAGGCACCGGAGCTTTTAAAAAGGGGAAATGTTTCGGAAGAGATGATTTATTCTATTTGCAGCCATGGATATGGTATTTGTTCTGATCTGGAACCAAAGCATGAAATGGAAAAAGTATTGTTTGCTGCAGATGAATTAACCGGGCTGATTGGTGCAGTAGCCAGGATGCGTCCGTCTAAAAGCGTTATGGATATGGAGTTATCCAGTCTGAAGAAAAAGTTTAAGGATAAAAAGTTTGCAGCAGGCTGTTCACGGGATATTATTAAGACAGGGGCGGAAAGGCTTGGATGGGAGCTGGATACATTATTAGAAAAGACGATTCTGGCAATGCGTTCCTGCGAAGAAAAGATTAACAAAGAAATGGAACAGATTTAAAAGAGGATACCATTATGAAAATTTTAATTGTTGTGGATATGCAGAATGATTTTATTGACGGAGCCCTTGGAACAAAAGAGGCAGAAACGATTGTAAAGAATGTGGAAGATAAAATTCATAAATATAAAGAAGAAAATCAGTTAGTATTGTTTACAAGAGATACTCATGAGGAAGACTATCTTAAGACACGGGAAGGGAAATATTTGCCGGTAGTCCATTGCATCAAAGGAAGTAAGGGTTGGCAAATAAAAGAAGGATTAGCAGCCCCGAATGATGTTGTTGTGGATAAGCCAACCTTTGGTTCTTTAGAGCTTGTGGAAAAAATAAAATTATTAATGAAAAATACTAAAATAGAAGCAATAGAGCTTATTGGCTTATGTACAGATATTTGTGTGATTTCGAATGCCATGATTTGTAAGGCGGCATTTCCGGAAGTGGATATCATAGTGGATAGCGGTTGCTGTGCAGGTGTTACACCAGAGAGCCATCATACAGCCCTGGAAGCTATGAAAATGTGTCAGATTGTTATATTATAATTCATATGAATCATGAAAATAGCAGAACATATTTCAATAATTCCAAAATTATTATAGAAATCAGGAGGAAGCAATATGCTCCAATATGAACAGCTAAGAAAGGACTATCCTTTATTTCAATATAAGGGCTATCAATTGGAAGAAGAGGAAGAGGATATACGGATTACTTATTATTTTGAAATACCAGGACTATCTTCTTTTGCGCCTGTATGGAAATTTCCAAAGGCAGGACATAAGCTGGACAATTTAAAGGAAAATGGAACCTTTTTAGAGTTGGTTTTTTCTCTTGGAATGGTAGAGCTAATCAGCTACTGGAAAATTACCTGTTCTAAAAGAGTAGAAGTTCTGGCAGGCGCTTTTTCAAAAAAACAGATGCTTTGGTGGAAGAACTTATATTTTCACGGACTTGGAGAGTTTTTTTATACAAATGGAATTGAACCGGATCGGGAAGATTTTATGGAGCTGCTTTCTATGGGAGAGGAAATAAAAGCAAAAAAGCAGCCTTTGAAGGAGCCTTCCGGCTGTCTGGTGCCCATTGGAGGCGGTAAGGATTCAGCAGTTTCCCTGGAATTATTAAAAAAAGCTGGAGAGCCGTGTACCTGTTGCATCATCAATCCAAGAGGTGCCACATTAAATACTATATTTGCAGGAGGCTATCAGGAAAAGGATGCTTATATATTAAAGAGAACACTGGATAAAAACATGCTTGAGCTAAATAAACAGGGATTTTTAAACGGTCATACACCATTTTCCGCATTAGTGGCATTTTCTACTACAATTGCTGCGTATTTAAAAAATATCAGGTATATCGTGCTTTCTAATGAAGCCAGTGCCAATGAAAGTACGGTTTTGGGCAGTACTGTAAATCACCAATATTCCAAAAGCTTTGCCTTTGAAAAGGATTTTCATGAGTATGAAGCAGAATATATTGGCAGTGGCACATACTATTTCAGCTTATTAAGGCCTTTAAGTGAATTTCAAATTGGAAAATATTTTTCATCCTGTCAGGCATATCATGATATTTTTAGAAGTTGCAATGCAGGAAGCAAGGAAGACAAATGGTGCGGTCATTGTTCTAAATGCCTGTTTGTATTTTTCATTTTATCGCCTTTTATTTCCCACGACAGATTGTGTGAAATTTTTGGCAGAGATATGTTAGAGGATGAGGAAATGATTCCTATTATGGATCAGCTTATCGGCATGGTGGAGGAAAAGCCTTTTGAATGCGTAGGAAGCAGGGAGGAAGTAAATACTGCTATTTCCATGACTATTGCTGCCATGGAACAGGAAAAAAAGCCCCTTTCAAGACTGCTTGCCCATTATAAGGAAACTCCTTTATATAAAGAATATAAAGAAAAAGAAAATTCCTATTTTACTTATTATGAAGAAGAAAACCTTCTGCCGGAGCGATTTGCACAGTTAGTAAGAGATAATTGCTTATAAGTAAAGTATAGATAAGAGGGAAGACAAATGGTAGAAACAATCAGACAACTGATTTTAGGGAAAAAAATAGTAATTCTGGGCTTTGGCAGAGAAGGAAAATCTACTTACCGGCTTTTAGAAAGGGCGGGAGGCTATAAGGAGTTAGCTATTGCCGACTTGAATCCTGTGGAAGAGTCATTGGGGGAAGATATCAGGTGCATAAGCGGAAAGGGGTATCAGGATTGCCTAAATGATTATGATATTGTTTGGAAAAGTCCTGGTGTAGTATTGCAAAAGACTTTGGAAGAATATTCATGCAGGATATTGTCCCAGACAGAGGTATTTTTTTCCCATTATAGAAACCAGATTATTGGTATCACAGGAACAAAGGGAAAGAGTACTACCACTACTTTATTGTATCAGATATTGAAATCAGCAGGGAAAGACGCAATACTGGCAGGCAATATCGGAATCCCCGCATTTGATATGATTGACAGCATTGAGGAAAATACCATCATTGTATTTGAAATGTCCTCACATCAGTTGGAATACATGACAGTTGCCCCCCATATAGGCGCATTGCTGAATATTTATGAGGAGCATCTGGACCATTACGGGACCATGGAAAAATATGTGGCAGCAAAGGAAAGGATTTATAGAAATATGATGGAAGGGGATATCCTTTTCTGCAATAAGGAAAATCTTCCGGTTTCCGGAACCTGTAAGGCAGAGGTTATTTCTTTTCCTGTTAAAGATGGATTAAATCTAATCATGAAAGAAGATGGGAAACCATATATTTCATATAAAGAGAATTTATTTTCCATTCCAGCAGAAGAAATACAACTGGTAGGAACACATAATTATCTGGATATCCTGGTGGCATATGGAATTGCCGGTTTGCTTGGGATTGCGGATGAGCAGTTTAGAAAAGGCCTGATTGCCTATCAGCCTTTGCCCCACCGATTGCAAAGGGTGGGAACTTATGGGGAAATTACCTTTTATGATGATTCTATTTCGACCATATGTGATACTACCATGGAGGCTCTTAGGAGCATAAAGGATGCAGATACTGTTTTAATTGGCGGCATGGACAGAGGGATTCATTATGGAGAACTGATAGAATTTCTTTCAAAGGACCCTGTTGCCCATATCGTTCTGATGGAAGCAACAGGAAAGCGGATTTATGAGGAAATCCATAGGGAATATAAGAATTTTCATAATCCGGAAAGGTTGTATCTGGTAAAGGATTTAAAGGAAGCCGTAGAGTTGTCCCAAAAAATTACTAAAAAGGGCACCAGTTGTATTTTGTCTCCGGCAGCGGCAAGCTACGGTATTTTCAAGAATTTTGAAGAACGGGGAAATATCTTTCAAGAATATGTAAAAAATCCTTAGACAAATTAGCATGTTAGTGCTATCATAGACATGAGAAAATTTTTCAATGGGAGGAATGAACATGAGAAGAAAGTTGATTGTATTATGTATGCTGGCAGCTATGTTCGTTTTACTTACAGGCTGTGCAGGGCAGAGAGATGGAGAGACCACAATTTTGGTAGAAGCAATTGATAGCGGAGCAAATCTGCAGGCAACCCTACAGGTAAATACCAAATCCGGTAAAGAATGGAGTTATCTTGTTGGGGGAGGCATATTGACTGAGAAATCTGCAAAGCATTATGAAGGATTTTTTGTAGCAAACAAAAAAGATACATATGTATTTGAAGCAGATGATACTGGAGAGGAAATCTTTTATTGTATTTTAATGGCTCCGGATGACTATGAGAATGCGAAGGTTTATGAATATAAATTGATAATTGATAATTCGGCAAAAATCACGATAGATTCCAAAAGGGACTATTTGTTATCTGAAAATGCCCAGTTAATGAAGCGGGTAAAGGGAGAGTAAGATTTGCTAAAATAAAAAGGAGCTGAAATTCTTTGAATAAAGGCTCTTTTTTTGTGGAAAAGTATTTAGAAAGTAAAAAAGTTATGATATACTGAATGGGTATTATTTCAAAGTAAAAGTGGGATTAGTAAAATGAAACAATTAAAAGAACAAAAAATTTATAAGACTGTTTTAGAACATGGAAGTGATATTTTGCAATCACCCGGTTTTATCAGTTCCGGCAAGTCCGTACAGCATGGAAACATGTCGGTTAGACAACATTCTATTGATGTAGCTAAATGCAGCTTGAAAATCAGCAGGAAGCTTCCGTTTCATTTTGAAGAAAAGGATTTAGTCAGGGGAGCGTTGCTTCATGATTATTTTCTGTATGATTGGCATAATAAAAAGGTAAGGCTGAAGGATATAAAGGAATTTTATAAGCTTCATGGCTTCAGCCACCCTGCTACAGCATTAAGAAATGCAAAAAAGGAATTTAAACTGACCAAGCGGGAGGAAGATATTATAAAGAAGCATATGTGGCCTCTTACGATCAAGCCGCCGGTATGCCGGGAGGCATGGGTCGTGACTCTGGCGGATAAGTATTGTTCTTTATTGGAAACTTTTCATTTAAGGCATGGGGATATAGCATGAGTTCTATGTTTTCCAGCCTTGTGCAGTTAGCCGAAGGTGACATTTATCCCTTCCATATGCCGGGTCATAAAAGAAATATGCCGGATCACAGATTAAGTGGAGCCTACCAACTGGATATTACAGAGATAGATTATTTTGACAATCTCCATAGACCAAAGGGCATGATTCGGCAGGCTCAAAAGAAAGCAGCAGATTTATGGGGGGCGGATGAGAGCTTTTTTCTGGTTAATGGCAGTACTGCAGGTATATTAGCTGCGCTTTCTGCCGCATTTCCAAAAGGAAGCGAAATGATTCTGGCAAGAAACTGCCATAAGGCGGCCTATCACGGAATGCTGCTTCGGGAAATGAAAGCACATTATTTGTATCCAAATTTGATAGAGGAAGGTTTTTTATATGGCTCCATTTTACCGGATCAGGTAGAAGAATTATATAAGAAATATCCGCAAAGTAAAGGAGTATTTTTAACGTCTCCCAATTATGACGGAGTGGTTTCTCCAATCAGGGAAATCAGTGAAATCGTTCATGGACATGGCGGTATCTTAATTGTGGATGAGGCCCATGGTGCGCATTTTGGATTGTCTTTGGAATTTCCGGAAAGCGCTGTAACCCAGGGAGCGGACATTGTCATACAAAGTCTGCACAAGACGCTGCCTTCCTTTACCCAGACAGGTCTTTTGCATTTATGCAGCAGTCGGATACAAAAGGAAAGTATTCAACATTATTTAGGAATCTATCAGACAAGCAGCCCTTCTTATCTTTTTATGAGCACTATGGAGCAGTGCATTGAGATGATGGGAAAGGAAAAGGATGTTTTATTTCCAGAACTTTCAAGAAATGTAGACGACTTTCTAAATGCCGTGAAAAACCTGGCACATTTACAAGTTTTAAATGAACAATTTGCCAGGGACAGGGGCATGCATCAGTTCGATAAAAGTAAACTGATTATCAGTACCTACGGTACGAACATTTCCGGCAAAGAGCTATCGGACAGGCTGCTGGATGAATATCATCTGCAAATGGAAATGGCATGTGAGCATTATGTACTGGCGCTTACATCCATTTGTGACAGACCGGAAGGATTTCAAAGGCTGGCAAAGGCTCTTCTGGAAATTGATAAAGGTCTTGAGGGCAGCTTTTTACAGCATAAGCCGGCAGGGTTGGAGATTTTTTGGCCAAAAGAAGAAAACATCGCTTTTTCCATTAGTGAAGCGGAAGAAGCAAAAAAAGAAAGGCTTCCCTTTGTCCGGTGTGCAAACCGGATCAGCGGGGAATTTTTGTATTTATATCCGCCGGGAGTACCTTTTGTAGTACCTGGGGAATATATTACTAAGGAAATGCTTTGCCAAATAAATCTTTATAAAGAACAGGGATTGTCTATTCAGGGAATGAAAGACGATACACTTACCTGTCTGGAGGTAATTGAATAAATCTTCTTTTTTGTGGCATCGGGGAAGAAACAGAAAAATCTTTGATTTGTAAATCAAGGAAGAGAGCAGAAAGGAAAAGAAAAATGAGAAAAACAAAAATTATTTGTACGATTGGACCTTCATCCGAAAGTGAAGATAAATTAAGGGAGTTAATGCTTGCAGGCATGGACGTGGCACGATTTAATTTTTCCCATGGAACCCATGAAGAACAAAAGGCAAAATTTGCCAGAGTGCTGAAGGTGAGCAGCGAACTGAATATACCGGTAGCCTCTTTGCTGGATACGAAGGGCCCGGAGATCCGGCTGAGAGATTTTGAAGGCGGCAAGGTCATGTTAGAGGCGGGACAGACGTTTACATTGACCACAGAGGAGATTATGGGAACTGCAGAAAGGGCATCCATTTCCTATAAGGGGTTGAAAAATGATGTTTCCGAGGGAATGACCATTTTGATTGATGACGGAAAGATAGAAATGGTAATTGAAAGCATGTCCGATACAGATATTGTATGCCGTGTGGTTAACGGAGGCCCTGTTTCCAATCATAAGGGTATCAATGTGCCTGGTGCGATTCTCTCTATGCCATATATCAGCGAAGCGGACAGAGAGGATATTATTTTCTGTGCGGAAATGGGCTATGATTTTCTGGCAGCATCCTTTGCACGTACGAAGGAGGATATTTTAGAGGTGCGTGCCCTGCTTAATGAGCATAAATCAACTGCGAAGATAATTGCAAAGATTGAAAATATGCAGGGAATCGAAAATCTGGATGAGATTTTGGAAGTATCCGATGGAATCATGGTAGCCAGAGGCGATATGGGTGTGGAAATTCCTTTAGAAGAAGTTCCGGTACTTCAGAAAGACATGATAAAAAAGGCTGTGGCAAAAGGAAAGCATGTAATTACGGCGACCCAGATGTTGGAGTCTATGATTAATAATCCAAGACCTACAAGAGCAGAGACCACGGATGTTGCCAATGCTATTTATGATGGAACCACAGCTATTATGCTTTCGGGAGAAAGTGCTGCTGGAAAATATCCGGTGGAAGCCGTAAAAACAATGGCAAGAATTGCAGAAAGAACAGAACGGGCAATCGATTATAAGGGACGGTTGAAGAAAATGGAAATGGTGGGAAAAACGGATATTACCACTGCCATTTCCCATGCAACCTGTACAACCGCTATGGATTTAAATGCGGCTGCCATTATCACCGTAACAATGTCTGGAACTACTGCATCCATGATTTCCAGATATAAGCCCAATTGTTCCATTATTGGCTGCAGTGTAAATCCAAGAGTATGCAGGCAGTTAAATCTGAGCTGGGGAATTCAGCCGTTGCTGATTGAGAAGGAAGAAAAGGCAGATGACTTATTTGATTCTGCGGCAAGGGCTGCAGAAAAGACAGGTCTTGTAAAAAGAGGTGACATTGTTGTCATTACGGCAGGTGTTCCGCTAGGCATTGCAGGAAATACAAATATGATACGTGTTATTGAAATTTAGCTTTTTATAATATTTGAGAAAAAATTTAAGCATAACTGTCTGGTTATTTTTACCTTGGGGTAGAAATAATCAGATAGTTATTGTAAAATGTTCATATAGATATGGACCATATGAAACGGGACCGGCAATTTTCCTGTCCCATCTGGGTACATAAAAACGAGATTCCCTACGATTCATTAAGGAGGCAGGGATAATGGATATAAAAGTAAATCAAACAACCCCTACTGCTGCAGCTGCTCCTGCACCTTCCGAAATACAGCAGGGAGACAGTACTTTTAAGTTTATGCTTGCAAGCAACATAGAAGAAAAAGACCTGCAGGTCAGGCTGACTGCCATGATGGAGGAAATTACCAGGCAGGGCGATAAGATTTCCAAGCATATGGATGTAAGGGATATGAAAAGATACCGGGGGCTTATTAAGGGATTTTTAAATGAAATCATTACAAGAAGCCATGAGTTTTCCAGAGAAAATTTTCTGGACAGGAGAGGGCGGCACCGGGTATATGGAATTATAAAGCTGGTAGATGAGAATTTAGACGAGCTGGCACAGGAACTGATTAAGGATGAAAAGGATCACATGGCCATATTAAGTAAAATCGGAGAAATACGGGGTCTGCTGTTAGATATTTTTACTTAATTTGGAGAATGTGCAAAGTCCCCCGGAATACGGGGAGAGGCAAGAGAGAAGGATGAGCTTATGGCGGATTTTAAGGATGTAATCGGACAGGAACAATTGGTGGAGCATTTGCAAAATACCATAAAAACAGGTAAGGTAGCCCATGCCTATATTATCAACGGCGAGAGAAGCTCCGGAAAGGAATTTATAGCAAGGGTATTTGCTGCTGCGCTGCAGTGTGAAGGGGAAGGGGAAAAGCCTTGTGGCAACTGTCATTCCTGTAAGCAGGTACAGACCAAGAACCAGCCGGATATTATATCAGTGCTTCACGAAAAGCCAAATACCATAGGCGTGGAGGATATCAGGACTAAAATCAATAATGATATAGGGATAAAGCCTTACAGCAGCCCGCGAAAGATCTACATTATGAATGAAGGAGAAAAAATGACGGTACAGGCGCAAAATGCTCTGCTGAAAACGTTGGAGGAGCCTCCTGCCTATGCGGTCATTATGATTCTTACAACAAATCTTGACACCTTACTGCCAACCATTTTGAGCAGATGTGTTGTATTGAATATGAAGCCGGTAGCGGATGATAAGATAAAACGCTACTTAATGGAAGATCAGCATGTTCCCGAATATAAGGCAGACGTATGCGTTGCCTTTGCAAGAGGAAATTTAGGAAAAGCCAAGGCTCTTGCAACCAGTGAAGAATTTGACAACATAAAAAATGAAGCAGTTACCCTGTTGAAATATATTAGGGACATGGAGATTTATGAAATTGTAGCTGCAATTAAAAAAATAGGCCAATATCAGTTTGAAATCAATGATTATCTGGACATTTTGTCGGTATGGTATCGAGACGTGCTTCTGTTTAAGGCAACCAATGATGCCAATCACTTGATTTTTAAGGAGGAAATACAGTATATTAGAAAGGTAGCGGATCAAAGCGCTTATGAAGGCATTGAGATTATTATTGATGCCTTGGAAAAAGCAAAGGCAAGGTTAAAAGCAAATGTAAATTTTGATTTGACCATGGAGCTGCTTTTATTGACAATAAAGGAGAATTAACATGATGAAGGTAATAGGCGTAAGGTTTCGGGTGGCAGGAAAAATTTATTTTTTTGACCCGTTACAATTTCCTATAAAAAGCGGAGACCATGTAATTGTGGAAACGGCTAGAGGCGTGGAATACGGAACCGTAGTAGGCGATATCAGAGAAATCAAAAATGAGGATATCAATCAGCCGTTGAAGCCAGTTCTGCGCATTGCCACAAAGGAAGATGACCAAAAGGAAGCAGCGAATCGTTTAAAGGAGAAAGAGGCATTTCAGATTTGTCTGGAAAAGATAGCAAAGCATGGATTGGAAATGAAGCTGATCGAGGCAGAATATACCTTTGACAATAACAAGGTGCTGTTTTACTTTACTGCCGATGGAAGGATCGATTTCAGGGAGCTTGTAAAGGATTTGGCCTCTGTATTTAAAACAAGGATCGAGCTTCGCCAGATTGGTGTAAGGGATGAGACCAAAATTATCGGAGGCATTGGAATCTGCGGAAGACCCCTTTGCTGCCATACCCATTTATCAGAGTTTGTTCCGGTTTCCATCAAAATGGCAAAGGAGCAGAATCTTTCCCTGAACCCTACCAAAATATCCGGTGTATGCGGCAGGCTTATGTGCTGCTTAAAGCATGAGGAAGAGACTTATGAATATTTAAATAAAAAGCTTCCCAATATTGGAGACTTTGTAACGACTGATGACGGCTTAAAAGGAGAAGTCCAGAGTGTCAATGTATTAAGACAGCTTGTGAAAGTCATCGTGGATGTGGATGATGAAAAGGAAATCCAGGAATACCGGGTGGATCAGCTTCGTTTCAAGAGACGCCATAAAAAGGAAAAAGTGGACGTAAGCGATAAGGAATTAAAGGAGCTGGAAAAGCTGGAAAAACAGGAAGGAAAGTCAAAGCTGGATGACAATTAAGGATAAGGAGCGGCTGGACGATCTGGGAGTTGCCGGATATGAAATCATTCAAAATCCGGAAGCTTTCTGCTTTGGTATGGATGCAGTGCTGCTTTCTGAATTTGTGAAAGTAAAGGAAGGACAAAGAGTGCTGGATCTTGGAACCGGTACGGGAATCATACCGATTCTTCTGGCGGCAAAAACAAAGGCAGAGCATATTACGGGTATGGACATACAGGAGTACAGTGTGGATATGGCAACCCGCAGTGTGGTGCATAATGGGCTTTCTTCCCGAATAGATATTGTACAGGGAGATATAAAGGAAGCTTCCCTGCGGTTTGGCAGAGCGGTTTTTGATGCCGTAACCTGTAATCCGCCTTATATGATTGATGACCATGGTTTAAAGAATCCGGCTGACTGCAAGGCAATTGCCCGCCACGAGATTTTATGTACCTTTGAGGATATTGCAAGGGAAGCGGCGGCCCTTTTAAAAGAGGGAGGGAATTTCTTCCTGATACACAGACCCTTCCGTCTTGTTGAAATTTTAAATACATTGACTCAATATAAAATAGAGCCAAAGACAATGCGGTTTGTATATCCTTTTGTGGATAAAGAGCCTAATATGGTGCTGATTCACGGAAAAAAAGGAGCCAGATCCAGAGTGACCATAGAAAAACCCCTTATTGTATACAAAGAGCCTGGTGTTTATACGGAGGAAATTTCCAGTATTTATACACCAAAGGATAAGATTCCTCAGGGAAAGCTGTGTTAAGAAGAAACCGGAGAGGACAATGGAAGCAGGAAAATTATTTTTATGTGCAACGCCTATTGGAAATCTGGGAGATATCAGCCAAAGGGTGCTGGAAACATTAGAGCAGGTAGACCTGATTGCGGCGGAGGATACCAGAAACAGTATAAAGCTTTTAAATCATTTTGGTATAAAAAAGCCATTGACCAGTTATCATGAATATAATAAAGTAGAAAAGGCAGCAGTGCTCATTGAAAAAATGAAAGCGGGCAGTCAGATAGCCCTTATAACTGATGCAGGGACACCAGCCATTTCCGATCCGGGAGAGGTGCTTGTGAAAATGTGTCAGGAAGCCGGCATTGTAGTAACATCCCTGCCGGGGCCTGCCGCCTGTATTACCGCACTGACTTTATCAGGGCTTAGTACAAGAAGGTTTTCTTTTGAAGGATTTCTGCCTGTAGATAAAGGAGAAAAAAAGCAGGTTCTGGAAGAGCTTTCCAAAGAGACCAGAACCATGATTTTGTACGAAGCTCCTCATCATCTGAAAAGAACCTTAAAGGAGCTTTATGAAGCAGTGGGAAACCGGAGACTGACTTTATGCAGGGAGCTTACCAAAAAATTTGAAACGATTTTTCCCACCACTTTGCAGGAAGCAATTGCTTACTACGAGGAAAATGAGCCCAGAGGCGAATATGTATTGGTACTGGAAGGCAAAAGCCTTTTAGAAATAGAAGAAGAAAAAAGGGAAGTCTGGCAGCAGATGTCAATCTCAGAACATATGTCCCATTATGAACAAAAGGGAATGGATCATAAAAGCGCCATGAAACAGGTGGCAAAGGATCGGGGCATTTCCAAGCGGGACGTATATCAATATCTTATTGAGAAAAACAGTTGACAAAAGCATATGTAGATACTATACTCTGATTGTCAAATTATCCCGGAAGAAAAAGAAAAAGGAAAAGGAAAAGAAAAGGAGAAGCAAATATGTTAGAAAAAGTAAAAGAAATCATTCAGGAACAATTAAACTTGGACGGAGTAGAAATCACAGAGGAATCTTCTTTCAAAGATGATTTAGGCGCAGATTCTTTAGATTTATTTGAATTAGTCATGGCTTTTGAGGAAGAATACGGAATCGAGATTCCTTCCGATGATTTAGAGCAGATTA
The DNA here is from genome assembly GCA_947177925.1 of uncultured Lachnospiraceae bacterium. Taxonomy (GTDB): domain Bacteria; phylum Bacillota; class Clostridia; order Lachnospirales; family Lachnospiraceae; genus RGIG3040. The sequence goes on along the minus strand of CAMWWJ010000044.1, from coordinate 1,695 downwards.
CAACAGTTGGTGCTGTGATTGAATATATTAAAAGTAAGGGCGTAGAAGCATAAGACAAAAAGTACTGTGTCAGTGCTCAATATGCCAGTGAAATTGCCCCCCAAAAGCGGATGTGTGTAGATATAGCAGCTCTGGGGGGTTTTGTTAACATAGCCAAAACTTTTTTCGTAGTGGCTTTTGATACCCAGTAGGAGGCGGCAGAGCATATAGAAGTCTTAGGGGCCTTATAAAAACGCCAGTCCTTACGCACGGTTCTTTCGTGCGTTAGTACTGCTGCGTTTTTATAGAACGAGAGTGTGCCCCTAAGACTTCTATATGCCCTGCCGCCTCCTACGTCCTCCTATCCACCCCTCCCCCCAAATTTTGGAAGCAAAAACTGTTGACAAACGCAATCATAGATAATATACTTTGATTGTCAAACTATTCCAAATAAGAAAAGGAGAAGCAAATATATGTTAGAAAAAGTAAAAGAAATTATTCAGGAGCAGTTAAACTTGGATGGAGTAGAAATTACAGAAGAATCCTCTTTCAAAGATGATTTGGGCGCAGATTCTTTAGACTTATTTGAATTAGTCATGGCTTTTGAGGAAGAATACGGAATTGAAATTCCTTCTGATGATTTAGAGCAGATTACAACAGTTGGCGCTGTCATCGAATATATCAAGAGCAAAGGTGTGGAAGCATAAATGAAGACCAGAATCACGGAATTATTAGGAATTGAATATCCGATTTTTCAGGGAGGCATGGCATGGGTTGCAGAATACCATCTGGCAGCAGCAGCTTCGGAAGCAGGCGGTCTTGGTATCATCGGTGCAGGAGGCGCTCCCGCAGAGTTTGTAAGAGAACAGATACAAAAGGCAAAGGAATTGACGGATAAGCCTTTTGGGGTAAATGTTATGTTAATGAATCCGGAAGCGGATGCCATTGCCAAGGTGATTGTGGAGGAAGGCGTCAAAGTAGTCACTACCGGAGCGGGCAATCCCGGAAAATATATGGCAATGTGGAAGGAAGCGGGAGTAAAGGTCATTCCCGTAGTAGCCAGTGTGGCACTTGCAAAAATGATGGAAAGAGCCGGTGCGGATGCGGTCATTGCAGAAGGTACGGAATCCGGCGGACATATCGGTGCGGCTACTACCATGACATTAGTGCCTCAGGTGGTGGATGCAGTAAGCATTCCGGTCATTGCGGCAGGCGGCATTGGTGATGGGAGAGGCTTTGCGGCTGCTATGATGTTAGGCGCCCAGGCTGTTCAGATGGGAACCAGATTTTTGCTTGCAAAGGAATGTGTAGTTCATCAAAATTATAAGGATAAGGTTATCAAGGCAAAAGACATTGATTCTGAAGTTACAGGAAGAAGCACCGGACATCCGGTACGCTCTATCCGCAATAATATGACAAGAGAATATTTAAAAATGGAGGCTGAGGGCGCTACTTTAGAGCAATTGGAGCAAATGACACTTGGTTCATTGCGGAAAGCGGTTGTGGACGGAGATGTAGTGACAGGCACCATTATGGCGGGACAGATTGCAGGTATGGTAAAGAAGGAACAGACCTGTAAGGAAATGATGGAAGAAATCATGTCTGAGGCAAAGGCTCTTTTAAAATGTGAGTAGTACATAATTGTGCAGTACAGGGAGGTCGTAGCGTATCGGCCTCCATACTTGCATTTAAATACTTTGAAAGTCAAAATATTTG